>JANORJ010000618.1:0-3601 GCA_031415255.1 Chitinophagaceae bacterium
CACCAAACAAAAAGGTGGATTTTATTTGTAAAAATTCTTATTCCGGTAAAAATGACTTTATCCCGTCCCGATTAAATCAGGACGGGATTTTTATTTTTGATATCTACTGCAAAACCGCTTTATTCAGGGAGCATTATTAAAACAACCGAAATGAAATATATAGTGTTATTATTAGCTGGCTTTATCTCCCTTTCTGCAATCAGCCAGTCAGATTCTTTTCCTCAAAGCTGGACGGGCAACTGGAAAGGCGAACTGGAATGGTATAAAACCGGTAAAGCAGAACCACAGAAAGTGAACATGGAACTACGAATTCAACCAACGGATTCACCGGAAATATTTACTTGGCAAATTATTTATGGTTCGGCTTCAGAAGACAATCGTCCTTATACTTTAATTGCAAAAGACAGCACCAAAACCCATTGGGTGATTGATGAAAATAATGGCATTGTGCTTGACCAGTATTGGGTGGGCAATAAATTTTGTGGAGCTTTTACGGTAATGGACAAGACTATCGTTAACAATTATTGGATGGAAAATGATAAATTGATGATTGAGTTTTACAGCATCGGCGCCAAGCCCATAGCTACCACCGGAAAAGGAACAGAAGAAAGCCCTGCCGTGGATAGTTACCAAATAGGCAGCTATCAAAAAGCTGTATTACTGCGAACAAAATGAGGCTACCTTTGCCCAAATTTTTGATACAAGATGAAACCTTTTGTTTACTGCGTGGTACTGTTTGCCCTTCTTCAATCCTGTGCTCAAAACAATGTGAAGCAGGATAAAAATCTGAAAAAGTATTTTGATGAGAATAAAGTGGAAGGCTGTTTTGCATTGATGGATAATGGTACCGGAAAATTCACCGTGCATAATTTGGGTCGCTATCGTGACAGCAGTTATCTGCCTGCCTCTACTTTTAAAATTGTCAATTCATTGATTGGTTTGCAAACCGGAAAAATTAGCGGCGACAGTATGATAATAAAATGGGATGGAGTAAAACGCTGGGTAGAAGAATGGAACCAAGACTTGAATATGTTTGATGCATTCAGAGCTTCTTCTGTTTATTATTACCAGGAAGTGGCAAGAAGAATTGGAAGGGATACCATGCAGTTCTGGCTCGACTCATTGAAATACGGCACAAAAAAAATAATAGGGCCGGTTGATTCTTTCTGGTTGAATAATTCACTGAAAGTATCACCCGATGAAGAACTTGGTCTTGTAAAGAAATTATATTTTAACCAGTTACCATTTTTTAAAACCTATCAGGAGTCTGTAAAACGAGCCATGTTATTGGAGAATAATACCAACTACCGTCTGGGTTATAAAACAGGTTGGGGCTTTCGGGAAAATGGTAATGCCCTTGGCTGGGTAGTAGGTTGGATAGAAGAGAATAATCACCCGTATTTTTTTGTGCTCAACATAGAATCGCCGGATAAGGATTTTGATATGTGGAAAGTGAGAATGAAAATGCTGAAGGATATGCTGAAATATTTAGGTTTTTTTGACGGGAAAATGTAAAATGATCAGCTAATTTGACAATATGCCGATTTGCTAATGAAAGAAAACAAAATTGGTTCAAAAATTGCAATCTGCATTCAGTGTATTTTTAATTGGCAGATAAATATTTTATCAAATCATATTGGCATTTCAATTTCAACATAAAGAGTTTATTTTCCTTTTTGCAGGCATTGCTATTCTTGCTTTACTTTTTATTGGCCTGTTACGGTGGAAGAAAAAAGTAACAAAACGAATTGGCGATAAGAACCTGGTAAAGGCATTAATCAGCAATTATTCCCCCAAACTATTTACTTCGAA
This sequence comes from Chitinophagaceae bacterium, assembly GCA_031415255.1. Classification (GTDB taxonomy): domain Bacteria; phylum Bacteroidota; class Bacteroidia; order Chitinophagales; family Chitinophagaceae; genus JJ008. The sequence continues at coordinate 1,813 of JANORJ010000618.1, forward strand.
ATTTATTCTTGTTTCAGTTGCCTTTGCACTCGGCGTTATTGCGGTAATGAACCCACGAAAGCCCGGTGCATCAACAGCGGTGAACAAAAAAGGAATTGATATTGCTATTGCATTGGATGTAAGCAAAAGTATGCTGGCGGCCGACCTTGCCCCTAACCGATTGGAAAGAGCTAAGCAATTCGTTACAAAGTTGATGAATGAAATGCCCAACGATAGGATTGCATTAGTGCTTTTTGCAGGTAAGGCTTATTTGCAAATGCCACTAACCACAGACCATGGGGCGGCGCAATTATTTGTATCATCAGCCAGTCCCGATGCAGTGCCACAACAAGGAACCGTTATCAGTGATGCATTGGAAATAAGTGCTAATTCTTTTGATGCAGCCGATAAAAAATTTAAAACAGTATTACTTATTTCCGACGGTGAAGACCATGATGAAGATGCAGTGGCAACTGCTAAAAAATTATCAGAACAAGGCGTGATGATAAATACAATTGGAATTGGTTCACCTGAAGGGGCTACTATACCCGACCCGGCCACAGGCGATGTTAAAAAAGATGACGCTGGTAATACAGTTGTTTCGAAATTAAATGAAGATGTGCTGAAACAGATAGCAACGGAAACAAACGGAGTTTATTTACGTCTGCAAAGCAGCGACGAAGCTGTGGCAGTATTGACAAAACAATTATCACAAATTGATAAAAAATCTTTTACAGATATATCGCAGATAAATTTCAAAACATTTTTCATGTGGTTTGCGGCCGCCATGTTTATTTTATTGTTGATAGAAAATTTGATTCCGGAACGTAAGAAAGTAGTTGTAGCATGAAGAAAAGCCTGACGATACTACTTATTTTTACTTCATTGTATTCGTTTTCTCAATCAAAACCCGTGGAGAAAACAATACAGGCGGGTAATGAATATTACAAGCAACAACAGTTTGCAAAAGCAACCGAAGAATATAGTAAAGCTGTGGAGGCTGACCCTTCCAATGCAACGGCAAAATTTAATCAGGCCAATGCACTCTATAAGCAGGATAAAAAAGTAGAAGCAGCTAAAATATTTTCGGAAGTAGCTAATAATAGTACTGATAAAGAAATTCGGTCCAAAGCCTTTTACAATAAAGGGGTGATACTAAGCCAGCAAAAAAACCTGGAAGAAAGTATTGAAGCCTATAAAAATGCTCTCCGAAATAAATCGGATGATAAAGAGGTCAGGGAAAATCTGCAAAAAGCACTGCTGGAGTTAAAAAAGAAAAATGCGGAGAAGAAAAAAGAGAACGACCAGCAAAAGAAAAAAAAGGAGGACCAGAAAAAGCAGCCTCAACCCAAAATGAATCCGAAAGAAGCTGAACAACGGCTGAAACTACTACAACAAAAGGAGAAAGAAGTGCAGCAGCGGGTGCAAAAAGAAAAGACCAAAACCGGCGGCTCTCAGGCGAAAGATTGGTAATGAATTAGCCAATATGCTGATTAGTTAATTAGCCAATGCCTTAATGTTGAAGACACTTTATTCTTTGTTAACTTCGTTAATTAGCACATTAGCATATTGTCTGATTGGCTAATTTATTTATGCAATTGTACTGCAAATCACTCACCCAATATAAGCGGCTTAAAACAAAAGAGGTTAGCATTGGCGACTTGCTGCTTGGCAATTTCCATCCCATCCGGGTGCAAACGATGACCACGACAGATACGATGGATACTATTGCCACCGTGGAGCAAAGCATCCGTTGCATCGAAGCCGGTTCAGAATTAATCCGCATAACCGCTCCTTCAAAAAAGGAAGC
>JANORJ010000619.1:0-5192 GCA_031415255.1 Chitinophagaceae bacterium
AAAAGCTGCATGATCTGATGGAAGAATACCAGCTTTCAATTTTGAACCAGCTGGATCAGCTACAGCAAATACACGGGGATCTTTTAATGATGTTAACAGCCCGATATGCGTTGAAGACATATTATAACGGGTAGCATCAAATCCAAAATTATCCGGGTTGATAGGATATTTATTAAAAGGATTCACCCATTTAAACTCCAGGTTATCTGTCATATCAACCAGTACAGGATATTTTGGTTTGTTACCCATGATAGCATTGAAAGATGTGGCAATACCCAGACTTGCATCCGATGATTATTTGCTTAAACTGATTAACACCCGTATGCGGAAAGTATTGACAACTTTTTGCCATTTGCGCAAATCATTGTTGAAATAATAATCACCAAGCAAGGTACTGTTAGCTGATGATATCAGAGAAGTAAAATCGTTATTCGCTTCATCCAGCCATTTCAACACTTGAATAAAGATGTCTTTTTGCGTATCATATTTAGGAGTAAGGTTATTAATTCCCGACAAGGCTTCTGTCATAGGAAGGTCGCCTACTCTCATCGTCATTTCATAAAAGAAATAAGCTCTGAAAAATTTACCCAATGCTGCGTAAGGATTAACTGCCCCTGCACCACCAGCTATTGCTTCTTCTTCCATTTTAATCACATTCTTCAATGTGGTGTAAAACAAAGTGCCCCCACTCCAGTTGTATTCCTGATTTCCATAGTAATTATAATTGCAGCAGGCAAACTGATTCCAGCGTTGCTCCAGATTCCAGGGACGTTGAAAACCAGCCAAGCTTGTTTCAATACCATTTAATACCAATGCACCCGGAACATTCTCCGGAAGATTGGGATTGCTTTCCAGTTCTTCAAATTTCTTTTTGCAGGAAGTGAACAGTATCACAACGGCTGCTAGAAGGATTGTTATCTTTTTCATTTGATGAGTTTTGATTGTTGTTGAATATGTTTATCAAAATACAAGATTGATATTAAAACCAAATCTTTTTACAGTTGGAGATTGCAAGTTGCTGGAAGTCTGACTACCGGCATACTGATCAATATCTACATCCGAATTTTTCTTATCAGCAAAATAGAAAAGGTTTCTTGCCACGAATGATATGGATGCACTGCGGATAAATGATTTACCCAGCATCTTTGAAGGAAGTGTATAACCAAATGTAATTTCCCTGAGTTTTGCAAATGTTTTACTCATCAGATTTCCTTCGGCTTGTGAATTATACCGGCTGATATAATCCTGTAAGAAAGTTTTTGTTGTATTAGACGCAAATGTCAGGTCTTTGTAATTAGTTATTACACCAGTAACCGGATGATATGTTGGTGTACCGCTGGTTATCACTACTCCTTCACCCACCCATGACTTTACACCAAGAAAATCCTGGTAACGGGCATCACCCATTGCTCCCTGTACAGTTTCAACATGACGACCGCCACGGAATGTTTGTCTGCGAATATAATTTTCCATTTCACCACCAACACGGCCATCTACTTGCACTGTTAGATTGAAATTTTTATATTGAAATTTATTTGTGAATCCCCATACCCAATCTGGATTAGAATAACCCAGTATCTGGTTTTTAGGTAACACAACAGGACGACCACCTGCATCGTTAATAATCTGTCCGTCTGAAGTCCGGGCAAAAGCTGTACCCTGATACATATCAAGCCTGTCACCTGGTTTTACATATATCTGTCCTACAAGAATAGAATCAGCAGGTAATTCTTTATACGTCTGTCTGTATGTTGACCAGTTCAACAACACATCCCAGGAAAAACCACTTTTTGTTTTTATGGGGTTGCCATTAATAGTAAACTCAACACCTTTAGTAGCATACTTAGCAGCATTGATAAATAAAGAACTATAGCCGGTAGCTTGCGAAATAGGATTACGGAAAATCTGTGGCCCGTCTATGTAGGTAAAGTAAACAGCATCGAGACTTAAACGATTCTTTAAAAAACGAATATCAAATCCTGCTTCATAGTTGGAACGGTTAGCTGTTTCAATATCATCATACAAATTATCAGTGTAGTATGCTGCACTTGTATTGTTATAATCCAATCTTGTATTATACACTTTACTTACAAGGCTATAGCTTGGTCCATCATAAGCAGTGGAATATGCAGCGCCATAACCAACAGGATATGATGCTGGCCCGATATAAGCCTGAGTGCCGCCATCTCTTACACTGGCGAATGAACCTTTTAGTTTTAAGAATGAAATAGCCTTCGGTAATTTTACATAATCTGACACTACCGTACTTGCAGACAATGATGGATACGTTCCGGGCTTGCTGCCGGGTATAGCAGAAGATTTATCCCAACGGATAGTGGCACCTACATTGATATAATTTTTATACGAAACATCCAATGAAGAATAAGCACTTAACACCAGCATCTCCGAAGAAAAATTAGCTACTTTAACTGGATTACGAGAATTTGCAAATGTGTAAACTCCGGGTACGTTCAGATAATCTGTTGTAGAAAAATTAGAATTGAACCGCATGTTGCGGGCATTACCACCCACCAAGCCAGACACATTAAAATCTTTAAATATTTTTTTATTGAACTTGGCAATCAACTCTGTATTGCTTTCAAATAATTTTCTGATGTCTTCCCGATAATCACCTCTAGCTTCTTCACGGCCATAAGAAGTGGCGGAGTAAGGAAATTTTTCTGTACGCAACATATCATAAGTAGAGATGGATGTTCTTCCCAATATTTCCAGGTTATTATTAACCTTGAAATTTAAACTGGTATATCCGTTCAGGTAGTTCATGTAATGACCCCTTTCCCATTCTTTTACCAAAAACCATGGGTTATTATAACGCTGATACTCCGCATAGATTTGTTGCACACCTTCCTTACCCGGCTGCCAGTAATTTTTCATAGCATCAATATCCCAATCGGCACCGCCCCAAATGGTAATATTATATATCATACTATTGGGACCGTACTGAACATCCGGCACATTAGGAGTAGCCTGCCTGTTGTAGTTTACATTAGCTTCAAACCGAAGCTTTGGCGAAAAGTTATGGCCTATAAAAGTGTTGAAATTAAATCCGTTCAGTTTTGTGTTAGGAACAATTCCTTTTTGATAGGTATTTGACAAAGAAAACCGGAGATCAGATTTTTCTGTGCTTGAGGAAATTGAAATATTGTTAGTGGTTAATAATCCTGTTTGTATAAATCGGTTCAAGTTGTTCTTTCCTCTTGCCGTCCACGGTGTAGCTGTACGAGTGCCAGTAACCGGATCAATCGGACTGTCGTATTGAGCAATTAACTGCCCATTAAATTTAGGGCCCCAGATGTCGTAATCGCCATCATTTAATCCACCGCCTCTTCCATCTACAAATGAATAACGACCGTGGTCGCCGGGCCCATATTCATCCTGCACTTTAGGTATGGCGTTAAAGCCTCTTTCAATCATAGTACTGGAATTAAATTCCACACTGTATCCTCTTTTATCTTTCGATCCTTTTTTTGTATTAATAATAATAGCACCGTTAATAGCTCTGTTACCATACAGTGCAGCGGCAGTTGGGCCTTTCAATATGGTGTAGCTTTCAATATCATCGGGGCTGATGTTCCATGTATCAGAATTAACGGGAACTCCATCTATTACAAAGAAACTTATGCTATTGCCTCGTAATAATATTTGTGGTCTGCCAAGAATTTCTGATGACGCTCCAACAGACAAACCTGCTACTTTACCTACCAAGCCATTAATAGCATTTGGCTCTCTTGCCTTAAGCAAATCTGCTCCTTTCACTTCCTGTACAGAATAGCCCAATCTTTTTGTTTCTTTTTTAATACCCAATGCAGTTACTACTACTTCGTTCATGTTTTTAGAATCTATCTGAAGAACGATAGCAGCAGCTTCGCTTGCATTCACCTGCTGAACTTCAAAACCTACAATGGAGATAATTAATATATCATTATCGGCGGCAGTGATTTTAAAAACTCCTGATGCATCTGTGGTTGTTTTTTTATTAGTGCCTTTAATAGTAATTGTAGCACTTGCAACAGGCTGTTGGTTTTCTGAGGATGTCACCTTACCGCTAACGGTCCGCTGCGCCATAACAAAGTATGACACCGAAAGCAATAGTAATGTAAGAGTGAATTTTTTAAAGCGGAAAATGCTTTGCTGTAACATGGATAAACAGTTAGATTAGTTAATAATGTTTTTGCTGTGCGAAGTTGATATGCCAGTGTGAACAGAATCTTAAAATCAGATGAACGTACTATTAAACAAATATGAAGGGAATAAATCCGTCTGTTTAAGCAGCAATTAATAATTACATCACACAGTAGTTACAATTACTTAAACTATTATATACACCATAGTAACATGTAAAACGGTATTTTGTAAAACTCCGATACACATTGAAAAAAAGAAACGTTGACGTAGCCGTCATTTCCGACCTGCATCTTGGCACCTATGGTTGTCATGCAAAAGAGATTGTCAATTATCTGCGAAGCATCACTCCGCAAATATTAATTCTCAACGGCGACATTATTGATGGCTGGCAATTCAGCAAACGATATTTTCCTGCTATGCACCTGCAAGTGATTAAAGAAATAATGAGCCTGCTCAGTAGTGGTACAAGAGTTATTTACATTACCGGCAATCATGATGAAATGCTGCGCCGGTACAGCGATATTCAACTGCACAATTTTCAATTGACTGATAAAGTAGTGATGGAAATAAATGGCAAGATGGCCTGGATATTTCATGGAGATGTATTTGATAATACTACTAAAGGCAGTGCAAAAATACTTGCTAAGCTCGGCGGCTATGGTTATGACTGGCTGATACTGACTAACCGATTTGTAAACTGGTGGTTGAAAAAACTGGGTAAACCCAAAATGAGTTTCAGCAAAAAAATAAAGAACAGTGTAAAGAAAGCAGTTAGTTGGATTGCAGACTTTGAACAAACAGCAGCTGAACTGGCCATTGAGAAAAAGTATGATTTTGTTATCTGTGGGCATATTCATCAACCACAAAAAAAAATAATAGAAACAAAGAATGGAAAAGTGATGTACCTGAATAGTGGTGATTGGATAGAGAACCTTTCTTCTTTAGAATATTGCAATAATGAATGGTCAATTTATCTGTACGATGAAACAAAATTTGAATCAGCCAGTATTATCCGCATGGATAATAAAATACCAGAACTAACTGTA
>JANORJ010000620.1:0-1512 GCA_031415255.1 Chitinophagaceae bacterium
AAGAGTATGTAAACGAACAATTCGGATTACTCAGCGGATTGAAAGAAGTGCTGAAGAACCCAAAAGATATTCAAAAAGCTATAGAAAACTTACAAGCCGAAAATGCTGAACTCAAAAAGCATGTTGATGCAATGGAAGCAAGGCAATTGGTTGGAATAAGAAATGAGCTATTGCAAAAAGATGAAATCATCAACGGTGTAAACTTCATTGGCGACATTATTGAAGTAAGCAATGCCGATGCCTTAAAGAAACTTTGCTTTGATTTAAAGAATCATCTGCGGGATCATGTGGCTGTTCTTTGTGTAAACATTGGGGGGAAACCATTTGTAGCAGTTGGTATTTCAGATACGGTGGTGGTAGCCAAAGGGCTTGATGCTGGAAAAATTATTAAAGAACATATTGCTCCTTTAATAAAAGGAGGAGGCGGTGGCCAAAAAACATTGGCTACAGCAGGCGGTCAGGAAGCAGGTAACCTGGAACAAGTAATTGAAGCAGTAAGAAAATTATTGTAACTACCGGCGGCGCAGGCGGCGTAATTCTTCGTCATCGTCATCATTGGTAAGTTTTTTCTTAGGCCCCATTGCCCTTGACTCCTTTAAAACTTTGAGACCGAAAACGATAACTACAATACAAATAACAAAACAAATAGCGGCAATTATATAGTTCATAAAATAATGGCTCTGAGGTATTTTAAAAGTTACATCAAAAATGAGCTTTTATAATTACTGTACAATACCACTTTAGGGTTAGTAAAAGTACTATTAGCAATTACCATGAATATCATTTTAGAAACAAATCGGTTACTGCTCCGCACTTTCACCCTGGCTGATGCCCCATTTATTTACGAACTCAATCTTGACCCCGATGTTACCCGTTATACCGGCGACCCTATAGAAAATCTTGATCATGCAAAACAGGTGCTGGACCAAATCATTTTACCTCAATATGCTCTATACAATCATGGTCGATGGGCGGTGCATGTTAAGCCTGAACTACAATTTATCGGTTGGTGCGGATTAAAAACCCGGCCTGAGAGAAATGAAATTGATCTTGGTTACCGGTTCATGAAAACTGCCTGGGGCAAGGGTTATGGTACCGAAGCAGCTTTTGCCTGCCTGAAGTACGGCTTCGAAAAACTAAATCTGCAACGCATTGTTGGTCGGGCTATGCCACAAAATGCTGCTTCAATCCGGGTATTGGAGAAATGTGAAATGCAGTACATTGGTGAAGAAGAGGTTGACGGCCATCTGGCCAAAACCTATGAAGCCCTTAATCCGCTCATCCATAAATAACACCCTTCAAAATTGAGGTGACTTTTAACATTTGCGAAACATTTCGTATTTCGGAAAATATCTTTATATTTAAACTACGAAGATTAACGTAGGTAATTACTAAAACGAAAAACATGAAACATACTTGGTTAAAATTTACTGCCTTTATCGTTACGGCAGCGTTGCTTGCACCTGCTTCCTTACTGGCTCAAAAAGAGGTTAAAGAAGAAAAAGAAGTAAA
>JANORJ010000621.1:0-1828 GCA_031415255.1 Chitinophagaceae bacterium
GCTTCTATCAACTGATTATTTCTATATGGGGTTTCAATAAATATTTGCGTACACTTTTTCTTTGCTGATTCAGTTTCTAAATCTTTAATAGCTTTAATGCGCTGATTATTATCTATGGGTAAATATCCAACAAACTGAAACTGCTGACCATTCATACCGCTAGCCATTAATGCGAGAAGAATGGAGTTGGGTCCGACTAATGGTTTTATTTCTACATTCATTTCCTGAGCAATGCCAATTAATGCTTGTCCCGGGTCAGCCACTCCGGGGCAGCCAGCTTCGCTGATGATGCCAATATTTTTTCGTTCTTTTAATTTTTGTTTGAATGTGGCTGAAGAATTATCAGCGATGACATGCCATTCATAATCATCAATTACCATTTCCTTCCATACTTGTTTGAAATAGCGGCGGGTTGTTCTTTCATTTTCTGCAAAAAATACCTGACAGTTTTTTATTGCATCAACAACGTAGGGTGGAATAGCATCCAAACCTTCTTCTGCCAACAGCGATGGTATAAGATAAACAGTTGCCATTATCCTTAACTGTTTTTTACTTTATGAACACTTAGTGTGGCTGCAATCACTGCGTAAGCAGGAGCCAGCACAATAACAATATGCATCATATAAAATAATAACCCGTTACCAATAGCCAAACCTTTGTGTCTGCCGGTAAAGGCAACACTTTGCGCAGGGGTAAAATTTATTCTAGCAAAACTATAATCAAGCATAGAAAAACCGAAGTAATAACATTCCATCAGCAGAGCAATAATGGGTACGATCCAGCCAATAACAGGTATAAGTGATAAAAGAATGAGTGCAAGAAGATAAACAGATTGCCAGCCAGCATTTCGCAGCGAAAGTTTAATGTTACGGATACAATCTTTTTTCAGGTCCCGCCAGTTAAATAAATGTTCTTTCCCTTCAATAATTGCTTCTGTTTTTTCACTCAGGTAGGCAAACACCGGTGAGCCGATAATAAGTATAAGATATTTGAACAGCGAAAAATAGAATAGTACCAGAACTAACCGTAGCATCATGCCCGTCATTACAAATAAAAAACTCAGCCATTCACTTCTTTCTTTCTGTAGCCATGTTTCAATACCTAACTGGTTGCTTATCCAGGAAACCACCCCATCTGATGATTGCCAGAAAACCATCATGCCGATAATAAACAACATGGTATAGATAATGCCGGGAATAATTATCCACTTGAACAAACGGTGTTGCTGGATAAAGCGGTGTGCTTCTCCCCATGATTGGACAGCTATGACAATTTCTTTCAGCAAAGCCTTAATTTGAGGAGTAAATATAGCTATTAAGGAACAAGGCACAAGGTGCAAGAAACAAGGAGGAAGAGTTTCTATGAAAAAATTACCTGACTTATTTTACAGACGGGATAATGTATTGCAGATTGCTAAAGAACTGTTAGGAAAACTTTTAGTTACCCAATGGAATGGTATTGTTACTTCCGGTCGCATTGTAGAAGTAGAGGCTTATAATGGTATTATTGATAAAGCCTCTCATGCATTTGATGGAAGAAGAACAAATCGTAACGAGATTATGTATGCAGGCGGGGCAGTTGCTTATGTTTATTTGTGTTATGGCATTCATCATTTGTTTAATGTAGTAACTAATAATAAAGAAACACCACATGCTATCCTAATCCGTGCATTGGAACCAGTTAATGGAATTGGTGTAATGCTAAAAAGAGTTGGCAAGGCAAAGTTGGATAATACATTGACAAAGGGGCCGGGCAATTTATCAAAGGCACTAGGTCTCTTTACACTTCATAGTGGCTATTCATTAAGAAGTAAAGAACTGTTTATTGC
>JANORJ010000622.1:0-4476 GCA_031415255.1 Chitinophagaceae bacterium
AAGACACAAAGACCGCTAAGAAAGAAACGGCTATTCGCATTTTAAGTTTGTGTCCTTTGTGTCTTAGTGGGAAATGTATTATTCGAAAAACGATTCGGCAACAGCAACACTCTCCGGCCTGCCAACATCTACCAGGTGGTCGCCGCTATGGTCATAGCCCATAATGAGGTGATTGGCGGCTAATTTCAGGTAAACATCTATTAATGAAAATTTGCCAGCAAAATTTTCTTCCTCCATCAATTTGAAAATGGCGTATTCAAAAACAACAACGCAGCTATATGCTTTCTGCAACAGATTATTGTTGGCAATAGAAATCTTTTCTTCCCCTGTTTTAGTATTTCTCCAACCACAGAGCTGGTTTTTTTCATCAAATAAAAGATGCCGGGAAGATGTACGGTTGGTAACGCCGAAAGAAATTAACGCATTATTTGCTGAATGAAAATTTAATAGCTTGCTGATGTCAAGGTTGGTAAGTATATCAACATTGCAGGTAATAAATCTTTCACCGGGATTAAATAGCTCTTTTGCTTTCAGCAACCCGCCACCTGTATCCAGCAATTCATCTCTTTCATCACTAACTAATATATTACTTCCCCATCCGTCATTTTCTACAATGGCCTGATCTACCTGGTCGGCTAAATGATGAACGTTTACAATTATATCTTTAATGCCGTGTCGTTGTAAGTATTCAATGTTTCGTTGTAGTAATGATTTGCCATTCACTACAGCCAACGCCTTTGGATGGTTGTCCGTCCAGGGCTTAAATCTTGTGCCGAGTCCGGCAGAAAATATCATTGCTTGCATATATACAAATTCATTTACCACATAGGATATAGAAAACATAGAAATACACACATAGGTATAGCTATGTAAAAACCTATGTTCCTATGTGTCTATGTGGTTCAAAAACTTATTTTTTTTTAGGCAGGGGATTCTCCCATTTCTTTTCATCTTGCACAAAATGATTTAATTCAATCTTCACCTTGAATTTATTTTTTAAATGCCTCGCCATTGCATCAGCGGCATACACACTGCGGTGCTGTCCGCCGGTACAGCCAAAACTTACCATCAAACTTTCAAAATCCCGGTTGATATATTCTTCCACCGTAGTATCCACAATATCAAACACACTGTTGAGGAACTCCGGCATTTTTGTTTGCTGCTCCAAAAAATCTTTCACTTCTTTATCCCTGCCGGTTTGAGTTTTCATACTATCCACTCTTCCGGGATTTAGAATGCCACGACAATCAAAAACAAATCCTCCACCATTTTCTGTATCATCATTAGGTATGCCACCATTTCTGTAAGAGAAGCTACACACTTTTATTATTAATGGTGTTTGTTCGTTTGCTTGTGTAGGTGTAAACTGCTGAATAATTTCATCCGCCACACACATGTCTAACACCTTTCTAAATTCAGGAACCGAGATGCCCAAACTTTGATTTTGAAAAAAATCTTTCAGATTTCTTAATGCTAATGGAATGCTGGTAAGAAACTGAGCTTTCCGTTCAAACAAACCCCGAAAACCATAAGCACCCAATACTTGCAACAGTCTTATCAGCACATAACCATTATACTGGCTGCGGAAAATTGCTTTATCAATAGATTGCCCGGTGATGGTGGAGAAGCTATCCATATAATCTTCCAGCAAATTATTTTTCCACTCTTCCGGAAGATTAGCCCGGGCCTGCCAAAGCATAGAAGCCACATCATATTGCGGTGCACCCTTCATGCCGCCTTGGTAATCTATAAAATGAACGCTGCTGCCGTTGTTGGTGTTTTCACCAACAACACTTTTCACCATGATATTCCGGCTTTGAAAATCCCGGAACATAAAATATTTATATTCAGTATGGGTGAGGTAATTGCTCAATGCTTCAAAATCATCAATCAGTTTTTGTTTGTCGTAAGGTTTGCGTAAGGCATCGAGAAAATAATATTTGAAATAAAGCAAGTCGGCCATGATAGCCTGCTTGCCAAACTCTGCATTCGTCAGGCAATTATTAGCATAGTCCAAACCCTCATCACCCTTTACCTGCAGCAGCGCCAATGCTTCTAAACTTTTTTTGAAAAGTCCATACACTTCATCTGTAAAACCTTTTGTTTCCAAATGGTCAAGCAACGAAACATTGCCAAAGTCTTCTTGCAAGTAAAACATTCCATCATCGCTGATAGCCAGTATTTCCGGAACGGCAAGCTTCTTTTTTTTGAATTGCCTGGAAAAATAGACGAAGGTTTCGTTTTCTTTAATATTAGCACCATAAGTACCAATTACCGTATCTGTTTTTCCATGAAGGCGGAAGTAGCGTCTTTCACTGCCACTTTGTGGTAACACATCTATAGTAATAGCATCAGTGCCTTTCTCCAACGAAGTGCCTGCGGACCACTTTTTATACAAGGCAGATATTGATTCAACAAGTTGCTGCATGTGGCAAATGTAACAAAATGAACCGCCGTCAGCAAGACTAACGTCCATTAGCTTTTTAGAGTTAAATTTGCTCTATCTTATATAATATGAGTTACACTCCTTCCAACAAAGTTAGAATTGTTACCGCTGCCAGTCTTTTTGATGGGCATGATGCTGCCATTAATATTATGCGTCGCATTATGCAAAGCAAAGGTGCTGAAATCATCCACCTTGGTCATAATCGTTCTGTAAAAGAAATTGTGGAAACGGCGATTGAAGAAGATGTGCAAGGTATTGCCATTACCAGTTACCAAGGGGGGCATGTAGAATTTTTTAAATACATGAAAGACTTGTTGGAAGAAAATGGTTGCGGCCATATTAAAATATTCGGCGGCGGTGGTGGAACTATTTTGCCAGATGAAATTGATGAGTTACACAAATATGGCATCACCAGAATTTATAGTCCGGATGATGGGCGGCACATGGGGCTGGAAGGAATGATAGAAGATGTGATAAAGCAATGCGACGTTTCACTGAATGGCACCGGTGATTACAAAACACCAATGAAACTTGGTGAGGTAAAAGATGTAAGGAAAATTGCAAGAGAAATTACGAATGCGGAGAATGGGATTGAGTCGGGAGCCATAAGTCAGGAGTCGGTAGCCGGAGAGATTCCTGTCCTCGGCATTACTGGTACGGGCGGTGCAGGTAAATCTTCGGTGACCGATGAAATCGTGAGGCGTTTCTTAAACAACTTTACGGATAAAACAATTGCCGTTATTTCCGTTGACCCATCAAAGAAAAAAACAGGCGGTGCATTACTCGGCGACCGGATACGAATGAATTCCATTTCTCATCCCCGTGCCTACATGAGAAGTTTAGCTACAAGGGATGACAACACTGCATTAAGTGGTGCGGTACAAGATGCCATTGATATATGCAAAACGGCCGGCTTTGATTTTATCATTCTCGAATCGGCTGGTGTGGGACAAAGCGATGCTTCGATACTAGACTTTTGTGATGTAAGTATGTACGTAATGACACCGGAATATGGTGCCGCTTCGCAATTAGAAAAAATAAACATGCTTGACTTTGCTGACCTTGTATGTGTTAATAAATTTGATAAAGCTGGTGCATTAGATGCATTGGCTGATGTAAAGAAACAATACAAAAGAAATCACCAGTTATTTACAGCAAAAGACGAAGACCTGCCAATTGTGGGAACGATGGCCAGCAAATTCAACGATGAAGGAGTGAATCATTTGTTTGAATTATTGCTAAAAAAAATTGAAGCAAAAACAAAAGCAACGTTTGGTGAATATCATTTTGCAGAAACAGCAAAAGTTGGACAAGCGGTGATTCCCGCCAACAGGGTTCGTTACTTGTCAGAAATTTCGGAGAATAATCGGAATTACGATCAGTTAGTAAAAGACCAGGCGGCTATTGCAACTAAATTATATCAACTGCATGGCGTAAAAGAAACCCTGACAGCGGCTAAAGCTCCGTCGGCGGTTGTGCAAGAAATAGAAAAGCAAATTATTTTTTTTACAGACCAGCTTACTCCCGTAAGCCGTAAATTAATTTCCAATTGGCCAGAAAAAGTAAAAGAATACAAGAAGGAATTTTATGAATACACGGTGAGGGATAAAGTGATCCGGCAACCGATGGTTACAAAAAGTCTTAGCGGTACAAAAATTCCCAAGGTTGTATTGCCTAAATACAAAGACTGGGGCGATATATTACAATGGGAGGCGCAAGAGAATGTGCCGGGCAGTTTTCCTTTTACGGCAGGTGTGTTTCCATTAAAAAGAGAAGGCGAAGACCCGACAAGAATGTTTGCGGGTGAAGGCGGACCGGAAAGAACCAACAGAAGATTTCACTATGTAAGTGTGGAGCAACCGGCTAAAAGATTATCAACTGCCTTTGACAGTGTAACATTATATGGAGAAGACCCGGATCATCGTCCTGATATTTATGGAAAAGTAGGTAACAGTGGGGTGAGCATTGCTACCGTTGATGATGCAAAAAAACTATACAGTGGCTTTGATCTTTGCGATCCAAAGACTTCT
>JANORJ010000623.1:0-2694 GCA_031415255.1 Chitinophagaceae bacterium
CTTATGGTGGTTTTTCCGAGGGTGTTCACCTCTTCCCATACCGAACAGAGAAGTTAAGCCCCTCATGGCCGATGGTACTGCACAACAATGCGGGAGAGTAGGTAGCTGCCATATTTATTGAAAGCCCTCCGATTTATCGGAGGGCTTTTTTGTGCCCATACTTCTCTTATTAGCTTTTACTTTTTATATCAATTGCATTACTACTATTAGCTATGGTTGCGTCGTATCCTTCAGCGATATAAACAAGGATGAGTTCATTCCAATACCTAGAATAATATCTTATTGGCTTGACTACAAGAAATGAATGTTCTTATCTGTTTGTATTTTATCTGATATATTATTGGTCAGACGGAGACCGTCAGACCATTGCGTAAACACGATGATGCCATGAAAATATGTCGTACAAGTGTGCGACGCAAGGGACGATGCCATGAAAATCAAATGCTGGTAACCAAATTAATTATTGCTATTTCTTACAAATTTTGACAAACAGATTACTTTTCCTCTTTTTTGTTTTATCACAGCTATTACCCAACCTTTGTTATAATGAATAGGCAGGAACGTATTATACTTACTTTACTGGCTTCGCTAAACTTTACGCATATTCTTGATTTTATGATCATGATGCCGTTGGGGAATTACCTGAATGTATCGCCCATGCAGTTCAGTATACTGGTAGCTTCATATTCTATAGCTGCTTTCTTTTCAGGGCTGTGTATTGCTATGTTCATTGATCGCTTTGACAGGAAGAAATTTCTTCTCCTTGCTTATGTTGGGTTTGTCATGGGTACATTGGCTTGTGGTTTTGCGCCTACTTATGGTTTGTTACTTGCTGCCAGAATTATTGCTGGTTTGTTTGGCGGAATTATCGGTGCTCAAGTTCTTTCAATTGTTGCGGATATGTTTACATATGAAAGAAGGGGAAGGGCAATGGGTGCGGTGATGGGTGGGTTTGCTGCGGCTTCTATTTTAGGTGTGCCGGTATCGTTATACCTTACTAATTTATTTAAACATGACTGGCATGTTCCTTTTATTATGATTGGGTCGCTTGGATTAATTTTTATTCCATTAATTATCCGGTACATCCCTAGTATGAAGGAACATATTAAAGAGAGAACAGTGGGTGATGTGAGTTCTCCTTTTGCAGTATTAATAAATGTTTGCAAAATACCATCGCAACGTTCTGCATTAATATTTTCTGGATTGCTGATGATGGGTCACTTTCTGATTATTCCATTTATAAATCCTTACCTGGAATTTAATAAAGGATTTTCAAAAGATACTACTCCAATGATTTACCTAGTAGGTGGAATTTCTTCATTGCTTTCTGCACTCTACCTGGGTAAATTGTCAGATAAGAGAGGAAAGTTGGCTGTGTTTTCTGTATCTGTATTTGTTTCTCTGTTTATGGTGCTGATAATTACACGAATGCCAAATGTTCCATTCGGTATTGTGTTACTATTTTTTTCCATTTGGTTTATCGTTGCTACCGGAAGAATAGTTACTGCACAAGCAATGATTAGTGAAACAGTAAAGCCGGAGCAAAGAGGAAGTTTTATGAGTGTGAATGGCAGTATTCAACAATTGGGGAGTGGGTTGGCTGCATTATTCGCAGGGTTGATTGTAGTAACGGAAAAATCTGGTAAAGTACTTAATTATAACTGGGTTGGTTATTTAAGTATAGTGGTTCTTTTGTCAAGCTTGCTATTTGGCCGCCACATTTTCAAAAAAATGGATGTTCCTGAAAATGAGGAAGCAATAGAAAAAGAAATGATACAGGAAACTATCTGATTACTTTAGAATTCTATACACGGGGTAACGCATATGTGCAGGCTCGTACCACGGAGAATTCTGATAAACAAAATTCAATTGCGCCCTTCCATCTTTTGCAAACACTGTATCTGAGGTTCTTCTTTGTTCTAGTTTTAATTTTACATCGGGATTGTTTTTTAAATAGTCTGCAGCGATGTCTTCAAAAACATAAGCTGAATAACCTTCTTTCTGTCCGAGTATGGCATCAAAATAATTCCATGCGAAATATGAGTCTTCCATTTGTGGTTCCAGTGTTTCGATTAAGAAACGATTGGCAACCTGGTTCATGGGGATATACCAATCTCCTTTTTTAAAAGCAACTATTTTAATGGAAGTACTCAATTTTACATCGCTATTTACATGGTGCATTTCATACTGACGGACACCTGTTTTGTAATCATCAATTTTATATGCTTCTACTTCGAAGGTGGTGTCTTTTTTCAGTTGCATCATCTGTACTTTATTCAACTTCAATAACTCAGTTACTTTCCACCAACCTTGTGGAATGATATAGGCTTTTGGTTTTGTTAGCGAACCTTTTGGAGCGAAGTAGTTGAATATTTTTATCTGTTTTGCGAATGGTTTGCTTCTGTCGTAATACAATCTTGGCAAGCCAGATATTTCACTTGGTTTGCGACCTGCTTCAAATCCTTTGTAGGTTACATCTTTGAATTGTGATTTATCCAATGTCCATGCAATGGTAAATTCTGATGCTGATTGAATTGATTTCTTTGTTTCATCCCGAAGTTTTTTTATTTCGGCGCTATTGGCTGATGTAAATTCGATAAAGGATTTCATCAAGGCATAAGTTGCTTCAACTCTTTTATCGTATGATTTAAGCATGTGGGTTTCTGGAACGAAAGAAAAAGTATGCCATAGTGC
>JANORJ010000624.1:0-1766 GCA_031415255.1 Chitinophagaceae bacterium
CATCCTTGCCCACTATGGAATGTTCTGCCAATTGCTCCACTTTCTTTTCTGCCACGGCAGATTGGTCGGCAGTTCCACCTACGGCTTTATTTATTTCTGCGACAGGAAGTCGTTTCATCGTTTTTAGCCAGTCGGTAAAGCTTTTCAGTTGCAGCCCAAATTTGTCCTTAGGTTTTTCTTCTTCCTTGAATTTAATACCCTGTGAAGCAAAATAGTCAACGGTGTGAAATGGTTCAAAAACAAGTTCTGCTTTTGCCGGGTCTATCGCCACCATTTTAAAAGCTGGTAATTCAAATGCCGGTTCATCAACAATAATTGGTAAGTCTGTTTTTTCAACTGGGTTCTCAATTATTGCTACTGATTTGGTCGCAACTATTGTTTCGACTATTTCAGTTTCTTTCTTTTCAATCGGGGCAGTTATAGGAATTTCTGCTTGCGCCACTAGAACCGGCTCTTTTTTTACTGGGGCAATAATTTCTGCACTTCCGGTTTCATTCAGCAGATGTTCTACCCACAACGGGTTATTAAAAAACAAAAATGTTTTTTGTAGTTGTTCGTCATAGAGGTCAGGCTTCTCTACTTGTATTTTTTTTGTGAGTAATAATTGGGCGGCACCAAAATAGGGATGGCGGTCTGCAAACTGCTCCAATTCCTGAAGGCTGCATTGCTCCAGCGTTTCTTTTTGCAAAAGCGATTTTACTAATTGATTAATCTGCAAATTCATTGTTACCAGATAAGGGGATTGGGGAAGCTAAAATAGTTTTTAAAATGAGAACTGAGGTATTAAATTACCAGTTGGAAAAAAGTTTATTAAAAATTTCGTCAGTTAATGTTCTGGTCATTTCGTCCATCAAGGTGGCTTCGGCCTGCTGAAAGGATTGGGTGCCTTTAAATTCAAAACTCCTGCTTACATCATATTCTTTAACATCATCCGCTTTTCTATTATTTAAAATAACATGTACACTAACACTTAGCCGGTTGGTGGCTACCTGTTGCCCGGAAATGGCGGATGTACTGAACGCATATTGATTGATGGTGGCACTTATTTCCCAGTCGGGGTTGTCACCTTTTATTTGCGAAAGTTTTGTTTGTCCGATAATTTTTTGCCGGAGTTTATCTGTAAGCTTTTGGCTTAGCTGAGGATTAATATACTGTGCCCTGTTTTCAATAAAATTTACTTTTACTGTTTTGATGCTGTCAGGAATACTTCCAGCTTCATTAAATTTATAAATACCGCAACTGCTGTTGCTGAGTAGTAAGACAACAGACACCACAACGGGGATAATGATTAATGATATTTTTTTCACGGCTTTCATTTATTCTTCTATATCGTATTCTTTTAATTTTCGATAAAGTGTTCTTTCACTTATACCAAGGTCGAGGGCGGCATCTTTTCTTTTGCTTTTATGTTTTTTCAGTGCCTTTATAATGAGTTCTCTCTCTTTGTCAACAATATTAAGACTCTCTTCCACTTCAACATGCTCATGTATATCATTGCTCATCATTACCGGTTGCGAATTTTGAATGGCCGGTTGTATGCCAATAGACAACGGAACAGGCTGCATCATTTCATTTCCCTTTATCCGAAAGTTATCTGATTCTTTCAACTCATTAATGAAATCCTGATTTTTCGTTACCATATTCGGATTCTGTAATACATCCAGAAACATTCTTTTTAATTCTGTAACATCTTTCTTCATATCAAAGAAAAGTTTGTACAGCATTTCTCGTTCATTGGAAAATTCGTGACTGTTTCCATTGGCAGA
>JANORJ010000625.1:0-6039 GCA_031415255.1 Chitinophagaceae bacterium
AGCTTACCCAATCCATCAAACAGAAAACTGACACATCCTAACTGGTCATCAGCGGTACATGCGGGTTTTGATAATCATCGTTCCATTTTTCAGAGTATTGCCGAAAAGGAAAAGATGCTCCACTTGCCATATCATTCTTACAATTATATTCTTCGTTTTTTTAATGAAGCAGCTATTGACCCGAATGTAAAAGAAATATATGTTACACTTTACCGGGTGGCTGCAGATTCGCATATTGTAAATGCGTTGATTAGTGCAGCAAGAAATGGTAAGAAAGTAACAGTGTTTGTTGAATTGAAAGCAAGATTTGATGAAGCCAATAATCTGAAGTGGAGTAAGAAGATGAAAGCCGCCGGTATTAAAATAATTAACAGCATTCCCGGTTTAAAAGTGCATGCAAAAGTGGCGTTGGTAAAACGAATTGAAAATAAAGAGTGGAAAAATTATTCGTTTATGGCCACCGGAAATTTTAATGAAGCCACTGGCCGGTTTTATACAGACCATGTTCTATTTACTTCCAATAAACAATTGGGAATAGAATTAGAATGGCTTTTTGATTACCTGCAAAGCCGCAAACTACCAGCGGATTATATGTAGATACCGTTTGAGCATTTGCTGGTATCACAATTTAATTTGATAAGACGGTTTGAAAAATTGATAGAAAAAGAAATTAAAAATGCAAAGAAGGGAAGACCTGCTGGTATTATTATTAAACTGAACAATCTGCAGGAAAGAGCCATGATAGAAAAACTATATGAGGCTAGTAGGGCAGGAGTAAAAGTGCAGTTGCTGGTTCGCAGCATCTGTAGCCTAGCACCAGGAGTAAAGGAGCAAAGTGAGAATATAACTGTTCATCGTATTGTAGACCGCTACTTAGAACATGCTAGGGTTTTTGTATTTCATAACAACGGCGAACCGCAATACTTTATGGGTAGCGCCGACTGGATGAACCGAAACCTGCACAGCCGCATTGAGGTAGTATTTCCGGTGTACGATAAAAAATTTGGTGAGGAGCTAAATCATATTCTGCAATTGCAACTGAATGATAATAGCAAAGCAGTGTTAGTAAATACAGCATTGGATAATCAACGGGCTACAAACGATAAAGCTACATATGCTGCACAGCAGGCTATTTATGAATTTGTAAAAAATTCTGACCAGTTAAATCAACCTCAATAAAGCGCAACAATTAATTGCATAAATATGGCAGCCTACTATTCAGGCTGCCTTTTTATGTTTAACATCCTCAGCAAATTTTCCTTTTTGTTTTATTCCTATTCCCTTCATCGGTTTAAGCAGTACGTTCAGCGATAAACGGCAGAAAGGTCTGGGAATCATTTTACTTTTATTTTATAAATTAATACAAATGAAAAAACTATTTCTTTTTTTAATAATAACAATGGCTGTTTATTCGTCACACGGTCAGGAAAGTACTACTATGTATTATATAAAAATGCAAAGAGAGGGTAAGATTAAGGAGTTCAATGAATCGGCTGCTAAAAATGCCGCGATGTATGCCGCTTATCAACCCACACCAACTTTTACTATCTCCGACGATTTCAAAGTAAAATATAAATATTGCAAAGCTTGGGTACAGGATGATATATTGAGGATAGCAACCGACGCTAAAATAAATAACGTAAAGGCACAGGTGTTGTTTCACAATAAAAGTAATGAAGGATACAAGGGGCCTCTTGCAACAGTGGAACACAAATTTGGAAATGCTCCTGTTTTCAGTGACAGAATAACACTCTCTGAATTAAGGGATCAAATGCCAGCAGGAACGTCCGGTTATTATTTTGTAACCTTTACTACTACAGACGGACAGTATGTGATGTTAGATTTTGATGGTAAGTATACCGTTAAATCTACCAAACAACCACCAACACCGGTAGCCCCCAACCCAAAATTGTTATCAATAGATATCGAATTTGTTACACAAGAGCATGATAAGGAAGCAAACAGCACTGTTTATATGGACTGCTTTTCCAGAACAAAAGATGGAATGGTATATACTGCCAACGGACAATGGTCACCTACAGTACATGTAATGATGTATTGGGTGCAGGATCCGGCTAAATGGGAATATCAAGATAGAAAATCATTTAATATAAAAATTACTAAGCCAACCTTTATGGCTGACTTTAATCAAGGCGGTTCTTTTCAGGTGCATGGAGTGAAAGGTGATATATGGAAATTTCTTTGTTACATCAACTTTACGTTTGCTGATAATACGATAAAAAGAATACGTTGGGGTGCTACTTTTTCTGGTGATAATTATCCCGGGTTTGATTTTGATAAAGACTTCAAAGTAATAAAAAGATATACTGACTAACTATTTATTAATAACACCATTAAACCCATCCATAAAAAAAGAGGCCGTCTATTCAAGACGGCCTCAGCTTTTATAAATCAGTAATAAAATTTATTGTATCAAAACAGACCCATCTGCCATTTTCTTACCGGCTCTGTCAAATAATACAACACGATAAATTCCTCTGCCATATTGCCGCATATCCACATTCATAGTTTGATAAGGGCTGGTAATAGCATAACTCCTAGTATATACATGGGCTCCTTTAGAATCAAAAATCGTTAAAGTATTCTGCGCATTGGCACCCGTAGTATAATAACTAACCTTGAACTGGCCATTATTCGGACTTGGATAAATAAATAATTTGGTTGTTGCAGAATCTGCAATGACTAACGCTGCTGATGTATTACTACAAGGCAAGCCAGTTGTGTTAGTAACTGTAACAGCATAACTCCCCAGATCATCCAGATCAAGACCTGTTATGGTAGCCGTTGCGGCACCAGGTATTGTAACACTATTTTTAAACCATACATAACTATAAGTGCCGGGTGGTGTTACAGTAGCTGTTAATGCAGTACTCAATCCCGGGAACAACCTTGTGTAAGGCGATGCTGAAATAGTAACAACCGGGCTTGGACTTACTGCAACTGCTGTTGCCGCAGAAGAAGCAGAGCATCCGCTTGCATTGGTAACAGTTACCGAATAATTATTGGTAGTACTAACTGTTATCGCTTGTGTCGTGGCACCATTACTCCAAACCCAAGAGCTGCCTGCAGAAGCAGTTAATGTAACACTGCCTCCCTGACAGAAAGTAGTAGCACCGCTTGCTGTTATAGTTGCTGATGGCAATGTATTTACTGTTACAACAATTGGTGCAGAGGTACTGGCACATGGGCTTGTTGTAACTATTACTGTATAGCTGCCAGTAGTGTTAGCCGTATATGTTTGTGAAATGGCGCCACCGATTGGTGTGCCATCTTTTCTCCATACATAAGAACCACCTGCATTAGCAGTAAGTACTACACTACCACCTTGGCAGAATGTAATAGGTCCGCCTGCGGTAGCTGTTGCAGCTGCAACAGATGTAATAGTAAGTACTACAGAAGTTCTTGTAGCACCTTCACAACCTGTAGTTGTATTTCGGCTGGCCGCAAAATAAGTAGCTGTACCAACCACATTTAGTGTTGGACTTCCAACCACTGATCCGCCGGTAGCTGCATCATACCAAACTACAGTATGGTCAGCCGGTACGTTGGCAGTAGCAGTAAGCATAGGTACAGTGCCACCCGGACAAACTGTTTGCGATTGATTGCCGCCACTAGTAGGTGCAGCAATCGAAGTACTTCCAATAGTTATAGACAATGTGGAAGTAGGCGTATTACAAGTACCGTTACTTGCAAAAACAGTTACGTTACCATTCGCACTGCCACCGGGGTAATTTATAGTAATGGTGTTTGTTCCTTGCCCACTTGCAATAGATGCACCTGGAGGGGCTGTCCAGGAGTAAGTGGTGGCACCAGCAACCGCAGTTACGTTATAAGAAATACCAGAAGGTGTGCCGCATATTATTGATTGCCCGGAAATGCCTCCAATAGTACCTAATCCTCCTCCGCCACTTGAAACAATAGCATTAATTGCAATGGCTCTTTCACTTTCAGCGAGGCTTGTACTATTTTTTGCCCTGATAGTAAACCACATACTTGCTCCCGCAGTTAAGCCGGTAGCCGTGTAAGAAGTGCCCGTAATATTGGAAGCAAGAATTACAAATTGAGCAGTAGCACCATCAAGACTGTAAATATCATAATGTGTGGCATCGGCAACAGGATTCCAAATAAAGCTTACTTCACCAGAACTACAACCCGCACCACCCGGACTAGTAAAACCAGTGGTAGTACCTAAAATTTTAAAGTTTACATCACTTATATCTGTAACAGCTCCGCTAAAAACTCTGATTAATGCAGTTGATGTATTGGCACCTGCCGGTACTGACCAGGTAAGTCTTGTAGTGGCAGCCGGTACTGTTGTAGAAATAGTAGTCCAATTAGCTCCATTATCCAGCGAATATTGAACGGTTTGTGTTCCTGTCACACCGGAATTATCCCATGTTATTACTTGTGAAACTCCAGGATTAAACGACTCACCTCCGTTTGGATAAATAACTTCGATGTATGGTTGGTTAACATCCCAGGTTAATGCATAAACTTGGTTGGGACCAGTAGTCACCGCTTCACCATTTACTCTTAATGTATAAGTACCCGCAGCAGGATTGTTTATAGTTACCTGTTCAATGTTACTGATGTTGTCATCGGCTTGTGTAGCATTTGTTGCAGGGTTTGCCGGGTCTAATATCCAGGGTAAATAAGTGTTGGCACCTTCTATTACCCGCAGGTCTAAGTTATTTACTAAAGCAAAGCTTGCATTGGTTGTTGCTGCAGGGTCATTCCAGGTAAGCATTACCCGCAGTCGGGCTGCCCCGGCTGGTACGGTAATAGTAACATCATTCGTTGCTCCGGTAGTAACATTGTTAAGAGCATAGCGGTTAGTTTCCAATATTCTTACTGCAGCAAGTGCATTGATACGGCCAAAACCAAAACGATAATCAGGCCCGGGATTGCCAAGATCATGTGCAGTGTTACAAGCAATGTTTTTTATTAAAGATGATGGAGGAAGAACATTTCCATTTAATTGTTTGTAACGCTGTGCCAGTAATGCTACAGTGCCGGTGATGCCCGGCGTGGACATAGATGTTCCGGAAATAGTATTATACGTATTAAGAGGAGTGTAAGTAGAATAAACTCCATCACCCATAGCACTTATTTCAGGTTTTATCCTCCCATCATGCACAGGGCCAAAACTGCTATAGTTGGGCATTGTTTCAGAAGAAGTGATGGCCGCAACAACCAAATTATTTTTTGCAGCTTTACCAGTCCCAGTTATGGTTCCCCATCCACCGCCACAGGATGACTGAGCATTGCCGGCAGAATGACAATGTAAGTGATAAAGATTATTATTAAGATTGATGTCAGTATTTCTTGCTCTAAGAGAATAAGCTACTGATGCACCAGTAACTCCGCATTGTACACCTAAACCATCATGGTAAGAGTGATTACTTGAAATAAGTGTATTGGCAGGAATAGCAGTAGCCATAATTGCCTGCACATCCCCGGAAAAACCATAGTAAGAAAAAATAGTGGCATTGGGGGCCATGCCTCTGGCAAACGGATTTATTATTCCTTTGCTGCCAATTGTTCCGGATACATGGGTGCCATGACTTCCAGCTGCACCGGCATCTACATTTATCAGGCGACCTGCCGGAGAAAAATCAAGATGCTGACTTGCTCTTTCATCCCATACACCAATATTCATTCCGTCACCTTTCAGGTTTCTTACTCCGTCATTTAATATATTACTACGATGTAATGATCTGCCTGGTAAGTTTTCAGGAACGTTTGGCGGAGCAATATATTCTACCCATTGAACAAATGGCAAGGCTACCAACTCCGGCAACCTATCCTGTGGAATTATTACAGTAAACATTCTAAACACCGGCACATCAGCAACAATGCCGGCACCTATTGCAGTCAATGAATTAATTATTTTATCCGCTGACAAATTTTCGTAGAGTAATATATCTACTGTTGCATAACCTGCTGTTTTTATAGCATGGGCAGGCACTTTTTTATTTAGAATATCAGCAATCGTTTTTTGTGGAGCGGTTAACTGTA
>JANORJ010000626.1:0-1891 GCA_031415255.1 Chitinophagaceae bacterium
GATTCGTCAAAGCATTTCTACATTACCGGAGGAAAGAATAAAAAAATATACTTCGGAACTAAAACTAACGGAGTACGAAGCGGCAGTACTGACAGAAGAAAAAATCTTTTCTGATTATTTTGAAAAAACAATTAAGTATACAACAAACTGTAAGGCGGCTGCTAACTGGATGCTTGGCCCAGTTAAATCATGGTTGAATGAAAACAATAAAGAGATAACCGATTTTCCAATTAGAGCCGAACAATTAGCTGCTGTAATTATATTAGTGGAAAATGGTAAAGTCAGTTTTTCTACAGCGTCAACAAAACTGTTTTCCCAATTGTTGCAAACACCGGCAAAAGATCCTGAACAAATTGCTATAGAAGAAAACCTTATTCAGCAATCGGATGTGTCGGCTATCGGACTTATTGTTGATAATGTATTAGACAAATTTGCCGGTAAGGTGGAAGAATATAAAAAAGGTAAGAAAGGATTATTGGCATTATTTGTAGGTGAGGTGATGAAGCAATCAAAAGGAAAAGCTGATCCTAAACTTACTAACGAACTTTTATTGGAAAAATTAAAATAGGAATAAACTTGTATCTCCTCTTCTCTGCATAAAAAATAGTACGATGGGGTTTAGAGATTAGTTTAAAAACAAAAGAAAAATGAAAAAATTATTATCTATTGTAATCATTTCGGCATCATTAACTTCCTGCAAAGAAAAGTCAGCCGAAAAAGCATTTGAAGTAAGCGGCACTATCACTAATAATACTGCCAACATGATTTATTTGGAGCAGTTACCAATGGCAACAGATCAGGGTACGATAGTTGACTCTGCCAAACTGGGAAAAGATGGCAAGTATTCACTACAGGCAGATGCTTCAGAAGCCAGTATTTATAATTTGCGATTAGACAAAAGCGGTTATCCTTTTGCCGCTGTCATCAACGATGTAAAAAAAATAACTGTTAACGTTACATTCAGTAAAGAGAACAAAGAGTTCCCGGAAAAGTATGAAGTAAAAGGTTCTGTGGCCAGTGACCAAATGAAAGATTTTATGTATGCTTTTAATAGCCGGTTACAACAGATTTTTTATGGAGCTCAGCTGACAGACAGTTTGCAAAAAACCGGTGCATCCGATAGTACAATCACCGCATTGCAAAAGGAAAGGGTGCGGCTAACTGCTGATGTAAAAACATTGCTTGATTCTTCATTGCAAAAATCTGATAACCCGGCCTTAACCATGTTTATACTGGGTTATTATCAATCTACCGCCAATGTGCCGGATTACCAGCTAACTGGTCTTTCACAAGAGGAAGTAAAAAAAATTGTAGATGATTTGTCTACAAAATTTCCGACGCATACAAGATTGGCCGGTATAAGAAAATCATTAGTTGGATGGGTTGGCCAGCAAGCTCCCGACTTTACCATACCTGATGCTAACGGAAAGCCGGTAAAACTAAGTTCGTTCCGGGGTAAATATGTACTCGTTGATTTTTGGGCTAGTTGGTGCAGGCCCTGCCGCCAGGAAAACCCTAATGTGGTGGTGGCGTATAATAAATTCAAGAATAAAAATTTTACTATACTTGGTGTTTCATTAGACAGGCCGGGACAAAAAGATAAATGGCTGCAAGCAGTGATGGAAGATAACCTTACCTGGCCACAGGTTAGCGACCTGATGGAATGGAGCAGCCCCGTTGTTAGCCTCTTTGGTTTTGGTGAAACAGGTATTCCTTATAACATATTAATTGACCCCGAAGGAAAAATTATAGCAGAAAAATTAAGAGGCAGTGCATTGGAAGAAAAGCTAGGAGAAGTGTTGAAATAAAATTAGTTCAGACAAATGAAAGGGGCTGTTCGTTTTGAACAGCCCCTTTTTTTTATTTATAATTCTATAATATTTTTATTTAT
>JANORJ010000627.1:0-7622 GCA_031415255.1 Chitinophagaceae bacterium
AAAATTATTATATTCTCCTAGAACAATTTTCTTATGCATTTGTTTAATCTTTTGTTCAAATTATTTTAAAGTGTTTTACAACCAATCAACTATTCAATCTTGGGAACGGTTTTACAGGGCTAATTTCATCAATAGCCTGACAGGATTTAAATCAGTAAGCCTCATTGGCACAGTGGATAAGAGCGGACAAACAAACCTGGGGGTTTTCAGCAGTATTGTGCATATTGGTTCGGATCCTGCTCTGGTCGGTTATATCAGCAGGCCAAGGAAAGCAGCTCCCCATACTCTGGCAAATATTGAATCAACGGGTGTATATACTATTAATCATATTCATTCTTCCTACTTGGCAAATGCACACCAGACCAGTGCAAAGTATCCTAAAGGAGTAAGTGAGTTTACCGAAGTTGGTCTGACCATGGAATTCGTAGAAAATATTATTTCCCCTTTTGTAAAAGAGAGCCGGGTGAAATATGCTTTATCATTACAGGAGATTATTCCCATTACACTCAATGACACTTTTTTAGTAATTGGAAAAATTGAACTGGTAAACCTGGAAGATAGTTTTGTAGCTGTCGATGGTTTTATTGATTTGCACAAGGCAGAAACTGTTTGCAGTAATGGCATCGACAGTTATTATCTTACTCAACCTGCCGGCCGTTTCACCTATGCCAAGCCTGGTATAAAAGCTGTGAAAATCATATCATAAGGTATCTCATTTTAAATCTAATTGCTTTACTTGTCCTTAAGTTATTAAATACAAAAAGCTCCCTCTGCAGGAAGCTTTTTTGTATTTAGCCAGTAGCTGATTATTTAGGAAGCACTACTGAATCAATTACATGAATAACACCATTGCTGCCTTTAAGATCTGTTACTATTACGTAGGCTACTCCGCCCTTTTCATCAGTTAATTTAACTTTACCATTGTCTAATGACGCTGTAAGTTTATTACCACTAACGGTGGTTAATACAGCTTTGCCTTTTCCGGCTTTAATAGCAGCCACCACTGCATTTGCATCGAGGTTTCCGGTTACTACATGATAGGTAAGAATTTTTACCAGTGTTGCTTTGTTCTCTGCTTTTAATAGAAAATCAACTGTTCCGGCAGGTAGCTTTTCAAAAGCTTCATTTACAGGCGCAAATACTGTAAAGGGGCCAGCACTCTTTAAGGTTTCTACAAGACCAGCAGCTTTTACAGCAGCTACCAATGTAGTATGTACATCAGAGCCTGCTGCAATATCAACAATGTCCTTTTCTTGTGAGTAAGCAAAACCTGAGAATAAAAACGATGCTGTAACAAGCGCAGATTGCAATAATTTTTTCATTGTTTAATTTTTATTTGTTTAGTATTTGAAATGATAAGTAACACTTAAACTCTTTACAGTCCTGTTTGGTTCATTGTAACGATTAAAAAATATAAAATAAAACTATTTGTTTATTCTATTTGCATCAATACATATAATAGTTAAACAAGTAAAAGTTTGGTATAGTAAAAAGTATTTCAATCTGCAGTGTAATAAAGTTGTGATCATTCCTCACTCGGTTTTTATTCGAAAGATTAAACAAGAAAATCCATCCTTCCTATCATTTAATTATGCTACGAGAAATTTCAAAAAAAAATGAAAACTGGTAAACTTTTAATTCCAACAACCGTTTAATGATTGTTACAAATTAATAAACACTCTTTAAGTTTAAATGGAATAAGTATTTGGTATAATTTTTTTCTTAATTAAAATTTATAATATGAACCTCACACTGCTGGACATTAAGTCCATTTCCAATGACAATTATGTGGCTTTTACATTTTTTATTGGTTGCATGGCTATGCTTGCTGCCTCCGTATTTTTCTTTTTTGAAATGAATAATACAGATAAAAAGTGGCGAACATCTATTCTAGTTTCCGGACTGATTACTTTTATCGCAGCCGTTCACTACTTTTACATGAGAGATTACAACCTGGCAACCGGTGAGTCACCAACATTCTTTCGTTATGTGGATTGGTTACTAACCGTGCCATTGATGTGCGTTGAATTTTACCTGATTACCAAAAAAGCAGGGGCAAAACTCGGGCTGTTATGGAAGCTTATTGCTGCGTCTGTTTTCATGCTTGTTACAGGTTATATTGGCGAAGCTATTTATCCTGCGGAAAAACAAAGCTGGATTTGGGGTTTCATCAGCAGTATCGGCTATTTCTATATTTTATACCTTGTTTGGTTTGGTGAAGTAGCTAAATTGGCTGGAAATGCTGGACCAGCTGTTGCTAAAGCTGTTAAAACATTAGGCTGGTTTGTATTAGTGGGTTGGGCTATTTATCCAATTGGTTATATTGCTGGTACAGAAGGTGGTTTGTTTGGAATGAAGGTTCTGGAAGGTGTATCACTCGATGTGGTTTATAATATTGGTGATGCTATCAATAAGATTGGTTTTGGTCTTGTAATTTATGCTTTAGCACAGTCGGATAAGTCTCCGGCAACTGCTTAACGCTTAAAAAGGGAGCAGATTATTCTTTTATTCTGCTCCCTTTATTTTGTTAATTACAATTTTACTTGCTGTTTTATGATGAGATGTGTATTGATACTGGTTGGATTTATATTGCTGATTATTCAGCAGTTTACTCAACCTCTCTCAGTACAATTACAATTTATTACTTTTTTGGTTGGGATTGTCTTAGTAGGGATACCCCATGGCGCAGCCGACCTTTTAGTTGCTACCCAAAGTACCGGACAGAAAGAAAAAAGTTTTTCTAAACTCCTTTTTTTTAGTAATTACCTGGGTCGTATATTTTTATTTGCAGCTGTACTCTGGCTTTTTCCAATTGCGGGTATTTTATTGTTTATCGTTTTTGCCGCTTATCACTTCGGTGAAACTGATTTATACCACTTTAAAACTAATAATATTGCCGGAAAATTATTTGTCATAAGTTATGGACTTGTTATTCTCGGAATTATACTGCTCCATCATTTTGAGGAGGTAAAACCTATTTTGCAGTTGTTAGATCCGGATTTGAAGTATGAAGCCTTTATTGCAGGACTTGAAAAGAATCGGTACATTATTTTATCTTTCAGCGTCTTATTTTTTTATATCAATACTTTTATTTATTTTTTAACTTCCTCTGGAAATCGTCACAACCATGGACATTTTTTGGTACAGTTTCTTTTTATCCTGATTATCCTTTACAATCTTCCTTTAGTACTTGGGTTTACATTTTATTTTATTGTTTGGCATTCTGTATTGTCGTTAAATAATATTATAAGATACCTGCGAAAAGATGGGTTGTTACCTGTTTCAACGATCGCAAAGCAAATAAGTATATATAGCTTATTAGCAATGTCAGGTATTACTTTATTTGGATTATCGGGATTTATGTTTATTAATAATGATACAATGATTCTTTACATTTTTCTTGGTCTGGCAGTACTGACAGCTCCTCATATGCAAATCATGCATGACATGTATAGCAGCATGCGGTCTCAAAGCAATGCGAAACGGGAGGTTTAGTAAAAGTGTTGAAAATAAAAATTTTCCTACTTATTCTTATTTCGGATTCATAGCTCAATTAATTTTTACAAAAAATATATCTGCTCAATACCAGGGTTCCATTGAGCCCGAAAAAGGGAACAAATAATTTTGAAATGAAAAAAAATAAAAAATTATTTGATTTTTTCTATTCTACTCTTCTTTCAGAAACTACTAAAAGAAAAAGTGAAAAAACTATTATTTTTATCGCAATAGTAAGTTTCATTATTCATCTTCTTATTATAACATTATCAGATCTGGATATTCTGCTTTTTAATGATCCCTCCAGACTATTAAATACTCCCATTGCAGCTATTTATACTCCTTTCTCATTTATTTTAATTTATGAAGTTTATCTTTTGGTTTATTATTTACCAAAATCAACCTCTATTTATATAGGGAAGCAATATGAAATTATAACACTGATTATCATAAGAAGAGTTTTTAAAGATCTTCCTAAAATTGAATTTACTTCCGATTGGTTTACAATTAAAAATGATTTGCAGTTTTCATTTGATCTCATTGCAACGATTGTTTTATTTTTCCTGATTTTTATTTTTTACCGTTTTAATGACATAAATAAAATAGATCAAAAAAATTATATAAAACCATCACCCGAAATAACCAGATTCATAAAAATGAAAAATATTATAGCTATGTTTCTGATCCCTGTTTTTCTGGGGTTGGCTACATATAGTTTATGCAGATGGGTTTTTGAAAGTTTTTTTACAACAAGCCAGATGGTAGATGCTATTAAAGATGTTAACACTATTTTTTTCGATGATTTTTTTACTATATTAATTCTGATCGACGTTTTACTGCTTTTATTTTCCTTTTTGCATACTGATAAGTTCAGTAAGGTTGTTAGAAATTCAGGATTTATTATTTCTACAATTTTAATTAAGTTGTCGTTTGGAACAGAAGGTGTGTTAAATGCGATTTTAATCGTGGCTGCAGTTTTATTTGGAGTAATTATTCTGGGTATTCATAATTGGTATGAGAAGAAATTGAGTCCAAATGATAGTATTGTGGTATAAGACCTTATTCCCGGTAGCAGTAGAAAAATCAAATAGTCTTTTATTATAAATTTGGAAACCGGCCTGTATTTCTATACCTAGCTAAATGAGGATGTAAAAGAATCTGTTTATTAATTTGCTGTAACAGCCTGGAAACACTTAAGATATCGGATAAAGAAATGATACAGAAAAAAGCACTATCACGAATAATATAATGTTGACGATAAGAACTACCCAAAAAGCTTTTTTGGTATCAATCGCATATTTCACAGGCTTGCCGAACAAATAGATGATCGGTATCACATCACTACCGACTTTATAATTTTTTTGTGGTTACTGAAGCACTCTCGTTATATGGTTGGCCTGTCGCCCTATCTTTATATTCCAGCGTAAGTATATCTGTTGCTCCACCCCGCATGGTTCGTATGGTGCTGATATGTGTGACTACACTATCAGTGTGTACACCTTTTTTTTTAATTGTTGCCGCCTTTTGCATTCTCCAGATTGTAAGTATAACTGGAAACGCAGCGAGTAGGATAAGAAATATGTAGATCGCTATCATTGCAGGAGGTTTGTTTTGATAAGTTATGGCTATACTTTTTTTTATTATGTCTGTAGAAAATAAAAAGCGGCAGTCTCAACAACTGCCGCTGTAAAAATTGTTTATTGAATCTCTTCTTAATATTTATGTGCAATCTTATAGAAGAAGAAATCTGGCGGGCCATCCACACCAGCTTCTTTCATTTTGTCTTTCAGGTCTTGTGATTTCAAAAATGCTTTTGCTTTTTCCATATCAGTTACTGCAAACACCAATGTTACATTATGGTTATCGCCAACCGTGTAGCTAATTACTCTGTCGGTAAGCCCTGCATCTATTCTAGCTTGTATGTGTCCGTCAAACGATTTTTTCCAGGCATCCCAGTCTTTTACTTTACTCCGAATCATCAGCCTTATTGTTGCTTGTATGGCAGTTGTATCATTCATCACCGATTCGAGAAAGTCAACAACAGTAGGAGCTCCAACTACACCCACTTCCTTCATTTTTTCTTTCAGTTCAGGTGAGGCGGCAAATGCTTTTGCCTTTGCTACATCATCCATTCTTACGGCAACCAATAGCATATTAGAATCTTCAGTTCCCCTTGCAATGACATAGTTATGCAATCCATTGGCAATACGAAATGAATCATGCGATTCATAACCTGTTTTCCATTTGGCATAGTCGGCCACTTTATGCCTAATAATCATAATGGAGGAGGATACGGATGGGGCGGTGACACTGGTTTCGTTGATGGTGGTGGTGTCTGTCGTTGTTACATCCGTTTTTTTGTCTTTCCCTGAATTACAAGAACCCAGAAAAAGGGTGCTGGCTGCAATAAATGCAGTTGCGAGGAATCTGAAATGTTTCATGTTGGTTTAATTTTAAAATTAAGTGATAATAAATAGGAGAGGGGACAGAAGAAGCTTACAGAAGATGCGGGATTTTATATGAAAAGTAGAATTAATATTTCAATTATAAAAAATTATTCAGTTCGGCGAAATTTTATGGTTCGGAAACTATTTTTTACCTGTTTTGTGTTCGCTTACAAATATTGCTAGTCAATGGCCCGGAGGGTAATATCTTCGCAACGGATTTTGAATATAGAAAAATATTAACGGGCAGCATTTTTCATGACAGTTTAGCATAAGGAGTACAACAAATAATGAAGGTGAATTCTAAAAATTTTTACTTAGTGTATTGTATTTCTTTTTATCTTCTCTTATTACATGGTGGTTTGTAGATGTAAGCTCGTTGTATTGCAGCTTACAGCAAAAATTATTTTCAACCTGTATTGCAGGTGCAAAATGGGGATTACAAATTGCTGCCGCTTATTTTTTTATGGGGAATAAAAAATGGAAGTTTATTAAAAATATTGGAATCACTTGCCTGCTTGGCTCAATCGTATTATTGCCATACGCAATAGCTACTTCCTGCGGTTATCTTACTACCGTATCTTTTTTTGTGGGGTCATTACTGGTTGCAGTAATCGTAATGAAAATTTCATATTTTTTAAACGTACAGAAATTGGCTTTATCACGGATGTGGTTTTGGGGCTGGATATGTTCATTGATAATAGCAATTACGCTTCAGCTTACAGTTGTATTTTCAGTAATTAGTTTTTAAAGGATTAATTTAAGTAAATACTCTTACTATTATTAATGGGTTGGCCATAGAAGCCATAAAAAAATGATGGTTTATATTTTCTTTTACTGATTTAATAGATACTTTTATTAGTAGTTTAAAATCCATCCATCCAATATCCAACTGTCATGAAAAATTTCATCACACTTTCCTTACTATGCCTGTCTGCCAGTGCTTTTGCACTCAATGTTAGCCATTTCACCATCACAAGAATTACTGCTCCTTATTTTATTATTGATGGCAATAGCCCTTCTACACTTACAAAAGCATATGTAGGCTTCGAAGTAAAAAATAATTCCAATAGTGCTACCACCTACTCAGGCCTTCAGTTTACTATCACATCAATTGCCACTAATGTGGTTGGACAAAACTATGCAGTTGTTTCACCCGTTAGTAGCATCGTCCTTGTTGGTACATTAGCTCCAGGTGAAACAAAAGTTTGTTATTACTATGTATCTTATCCTGCCAATGCTACACCACAGGCTACCTTCAATGTGCAATTGAGTGATAACACCGCCAGTTGGAAAACACAAAGCTTTGTTATCTATAACAGGTCCAGCATAAGTGCCAATGCCGGTGGTGCTGCCACCCAAACGTTTACCAATCAGGATTTGATAGGCGGAACCATTCTTGACGATGTAACCTATGCAGTAGGAAACGTACAGAATGGTGATGAAAGTGATTTCCAGGTAGCAGTTTCTCCACAGTTTGACCCAACCAAGATAACTTTGATGAGTACTCGGGTTATCAGCAGCACTGTTCCCGGTATTGTAGCTGGTGCCACTGATTCGCTTTATTTTGTAACCGGCAACGGTTCCACAGGTGCTACTATTACTATGCGCTGGACATTTCGTATAACAGGCACAAATTTTACTACTTACCTTTTACCTTGTGCTGGTTCCACCAGCGGCAGC
>JANORJ010000628.1:0-21093 GCA_031415255.1 Chitinophagaceae bacterium
CAGACTGATAAAACAAGTGGTAGAAAGCTTGCAAAAAGGAGGCATCATCATTTACCCAACCGACACGGTGTATGGCTTGGGTTGCGATATACTCCAGCATAAAGCAGTGGAACGGATATGTCGGATAAAGCAAGTGGATCCAAAAAAAGCACAACTTTCTTTTGTTTGTAGCGACTTGTCGCACCTTAGCGATTTTACCAAACCATTATCCAATCCTACTTACCGGCTACTCAAAGAGTATTTACCCGGCCCTTACACTTTTATTTTGCCGGCCAGTAAAATGGTGCCGAAAATATTGCAAAGTAAAAAAGACACTATTGGTTTGCGGATACCGGATAATAATATTGCCATGGCCATTATTAAAGAATTGGGTCGCCCCATTCTTAGTGCTTCACTGCCGGGAGAAATGGTGGAAGACTACACCGACCCCGAAGTGATGTACGAAAATTTCATGAATGAAGTGGAGTATGTTATTGATGGCGGCATCGGGGGAATGATACCATCAACTGTTGTTGATTGCACTGGTGATGAGCCGGTGTTGATAAGGGAAGGGTTGGGGGAATGGGGTGGATAATACTATTCTTAAAAAAAACTTACAGCGTATTTATAAAAATAGAGGCTGTTTTGTAATTGTAAAACAGCCTCTATTTTTTTTAGAACAAATTATAAGCAGGAAAAGCAGATACTGCCTTTACGGCTGTCGAAAATTCATTTAGCATCTTGCCATGTCCATTAGGGTCGTTGGAGGGGGCTTTGTTTACGATGATAGATATGCTAAGGCCACTTCCAATTTCGGCTAACCATGACCTGGAGGCATCGCCTGCTCCATTGTGGCTCTGCATATTTCCCGAAACGATCCAGCCGCAACCATACCCGGGAGATAAAGGAGTATCCTGCGTTAGTGTATCATGAGTACTTGCTTTAATGATATCAGGTGGAGTAGTGAAACCATCCACACCTCCAAGATATTTCAGCAGATCAATAGGCCTGGCTACCCAACCACCAAAACCAGCCCAATTTTGCATATTGGGTTTGATCTCCTGAGCATAATGTGCTTCTCCAGCCTTTAATCCTCCTGATGCAAGGCCCACATACATACTGGTATTTACTCCACTTGGATTAAGTACAGTGTTTCGGATAAATGTTTCATATGATTGACCGGATAATTTTTCAATAACAAGATCAAGTATAAAATAACCGGTATTAGAATATGAACTTTTTGTATTAGGATTATATAGAAGAAGATTGGGTGATGCCAATAACATTTTCATTGCATCATCTTTGGTTTTACTGGCATCTCTAAACTCAGCTTCAGTATTACAGGTGTTCAGCCCAGCATTGTGATGTAGTAATTGCCAGATAGTTATATCATTTAGCTTGAGCTTATTAGCAGGCGTAGGGTATTTTGAACCAAGGATACTGTTGGGGCCGAAAACATGCTGACCCATCGTAATTTTATTTTGCTCCATCAACTTCATAATCCCGGCAGCAGTAACGGACTTTGATATACTCATTATCCTCATCGTATGATTAGGCGACATTTCTTCGCCTGTGGCCGGGTTAGCAGTGCCATACGCTTTTGCAAAAACTAATTTCCCGTTTTTAGTAACGGCAAAAGATAAACCAGTAACACTCTGTGTATTCATGTATTTATTAGCCGCATCATCCATTTTAGCAATATCGGCCTGTTTCATACTGGTGTTTTCCCATATTACATTGTATTTATCAGCGCCGTCTGATGCATAAGCATTTACATACACTGGTACAAATCCCTGATAATACATATTATCAAATGCATGTTGGTAATTCATCCGTGGTATTGCGTGCCGGGAGGCCCAAAATGGAGAATTTGTTTTTTCCCATATCGCTGCAAAAAGATCTGTGCCCCCTTTTTCATAACCACTTACTAATTTTAGCTTATAACCCTGGCCTACATAATCGTTGAATGCCTGCTGGTATTGTGCAGCGGTCAGGTTGTGTTTTGCAATAAGAGCCCCACCAGGTTTTTTTTCCCAGACTGCTGCAAAATATTCAGTTCTGTTAACCACATATCCAGACAGGTAGGTCAGGCGATATCCTTGTTTTCCATTATCATCAAAAGCCTGCTGGTATTGTGCAGCCGTCATATTGTGTTTGGCTGTCCAGGCCCCGCCGCTGCTTTTATCCCATACTGCTGCAAATTTTGCCTGGTTACCGGCTCCATAACCTGAGAGACAGGTAAGCCGGTATCCTTTATTGCTCATATCGGTGAAAGAAGCCTGGTAGGCAGCTGAGGTTAAGCCATGAACAGCCGACCAGGCGGGTCCTGAGACTTTATTCCATAATGCTGCATACAACTCCTGCCCGCCTTTTGTATAACCACTAAGTGATACCACTCTATATCCTTTTTCAC
Source organism: Chitinophagaceae bacterium (assembly GCA_031415255.1). GTDB lineage: Bacteria > Bacteroidota > Bacteroidia > Chitinophagales > Chitinophagaceae > JJ008. Next base: position 2,393 of record JANORJ010000628.1, read on the forward strand.
TCCACTCGTTAAACTCCGATTGATATTGCGACGGGGTCATGGCATGCCGGGCCACAAACCCGGAAAGTGCAAGTGGAGCAACAGTCATTTGTGTATTATTAACAGTAGTCATATCATTTTGTCCAACGACTGTTACCTTGTCATCTTTTTTTATAACCGGCTGTGCACTGAGTTGAAGTAAAGCTGTGCCGGTTATGGTAGCAAGAAGAATTAATTTTTTCATAATTAAAGTTTAATGTATAAAAATAAATGATCTCAATAAAAGCTTACTTCATTGTTGTTTTGAAGGATAAACAAGGTAGCAGAAAAGTATTTCTTTTTAGAATAGCCTTTTCTATAAATCTATTTAAGCCGTAATGAGCTTAAGTACGCATCTTTTACTCTTCCCCTTAAAGATTTGCCCTGGCCATTACCAATTGGAGAATTTACCAAAACGGCCAATTCCATATCTCCGGGTAAAAAATAAATAACACTTTGTTCAGTACGTCCGTTATCTGACCAGCGTCCATTTTTATTATACATTTTTCCCAGTGGTGTTTCAATAATCTGATCTATACCGAAATTATTATCTAATCCATACTGCGAATCATTTTTCCGTAAAATGTCATTTGTTCTTCGGGCATGGCTCATTATTTTCAATAGTTCTGATACAGAAAGCCTCCATCCCGCACCGCCACTCATAGAATAAAGGTTTCCGGAGTTCCATCCATCATCATTTCCATTAGGAAATTTATAAGCCAAAGCACTTTTAACGGCAGGGTTTGGCTCACAACTGACTGCTGCCACACCCGATGGTGTAAACACTCTTTCCTGCATAAAATACTGGTACCAAAGTATAGATGACACATCCCACTCAGCGTCAGTTAACGACATATTCTTATTCAGATACTTCATTACAACCGGTATTAGAATGCGGCACAACCCAAAATTCATGTTATGATAATGGGACTCTCCAACATTGGAAACACCAGCCTGCACTTTCTGTTTCATATACTCATAGTCAGAAGCACAGCAGGGTAAATCAAATCCGGATCTATGGGTAAGCAATTGACGGAAAGTTATCTGGTTAATATTGTTTCCTTTGACCCAACTGGCGGGCAGGTAATCAATAATTTTAGTGTCGTAGGAAAGCTGTGCCAGGTTCAGTGCTTTCATCATGCCCAATGCAGTCAGGTATTTGCTTACACTGGCAACATGCATCCGGGTGTTAAACTCCCAGCCAACGGAAGCATCTGCAGGTGTCTGTGCCCAATTCCATTTTAAATTAGAAATAACAGAACCGTTGCGGGTAAGCTGCATCACATATCCATTTACGGAATCTTTCAGGCTTTTATGAATGGCCTCGGCAAAAATGGCTACATCCAATTGATATGTTTTAGCTTTTTCAAATTTTAATTTTGAATCAGCCATGCTTACAATATCATCCCTGTCATTGTCTTCCATACTAATGCCTGTAATATGCTGAGGCCTGATGACATGTTTTTTGGCAGCCTCTAAATTGGCCCCTTTTGGCAATTGAGCTGCCGTTAATTGTGCCTGCGAAAAAAAGGGCACTCCAAGTAAAAAGAACATACCTGTTAAGATTGAAAAATTTTTTTTCATAATTGAAAAGTTTAATAGTTAATAATTAAATGATTATCGGTTATATTTTAAAACAAGCTTTCCAGGGATTGTGTATGACAAAACGGAAATCTGATCCATTGCCCCGAAGGATCAATTTATTTAATACAAGCAGGGTTCTTTTCTTTCCAGTAAATAGTACCAGCCCCATCATAATTATTAATGATATAGCAGGGTACAGTAGTGCCGCTTTTCAGTTTTACGTTTACAACTATTCCTTTAGAAGAAAACAAGTTATTATAATCAGCCGTTTCATTAGTATCGGAGTAGCCACCTTTTTCTTCCAGGTAAACGGAGATAATTTGCTTAATGTCCGAAGGTGCCATAGCAGGCACAGCAGCCATCGTATTATAATTTCTCACTGGTCCTGCAAAAGCCCGGTAATCACTTTGCTTAATCAGTTTTGCACCAAATACATGGTTTTCGGTAGCCCCGCCGGGGTGCGGATAAATTATTGGGCTGGGAGCACAGGCTCCATAGTAGGCATAGCTGGCTGCTGTGGCACCCCATATAACCCTGAACTCTGAAATACCCGGCACATAAAAGCTGCTGTATGTTACCATACTTGCCGATGTAGTTTGATGAGAGAAACAATTTTCCGGCATGGCAAAACTAACCGTGGGATAATTTAATGAAGGATGACAGTTACTTACACCAACACTGGCCGTTAAATTTTTAAATGACTGCAATAAGCTTTGGCTGCAGGCAGTTAGTGTAAAAGGATTTGTGGAGCAACAACTGCTTTTTTGTTTTGTATCTGCAGGAGCAGCAAAGGTTGGTTCATTTTGATTTTCAGCAGTTGTTCTTTCGTTTGTTTTTTTAATAGTTACCTGTGCCTGCAAGTGGAGTAAGGTGAAACTGCAAAGGGCAGTAAGAATAAGTGTTTTTTTCATAATTGAAAGGTTGAATGGTAAATTTTAATTACAACTCAAAGATGAATAACTAATGATGGGAAGACAATAGCGAAATAGGGTGAAAAATAAAAAGCGAAGATTATACAATCTTATCCCGGAGAGCTAAAGAAACAGCTTCCGTACCAGAATGAACATGTAGCTTGGCGTACACATTAGTTACATGAGATTTCACTGTATCAACCGCTACAAATAATTCGGCAGCAATCATCTTATAGCTTTTGCCCTCTACCAGCAGTTGCAATACTTTTTTTTCCTGGGCAGTAAGGTTGTAATCTTTTGCCGGAGCAGCTGGTTGTAAATTATGTTTGAAGAGTTCTAAAACTTTTCTTGCAATACCCGGTGTCATTGGTGAGCCGCCAGCCTGCACATCTTTTATTGCCTGCAGGTAGCCATCCGGGGTGGTTGATTTTAAAATGTAGCCGGATGCACCGGCACAGATAGCATTGAAAATATATTCATCTTCAAAAAAAACGGTCTGAATAAGGATGTTAATAGTTGGAAAATGCTCTTTAATGATTTTGGTGGCTTCAATACCATTCATACCTGGCATTTCAATATCCATCAATACAATATCGCAGGGAGAAACATCAAGATTAGTAACCAGGTTACGACAATCGGGCCAGGCTCCGGCACAGGTAAACCCCACGGCACTGTTTAGCAGGAGTTCAAAAGTTTCCCGCAGGTGTTTATTATCCTCAAAAACGGCTACTCGTATCAAAACAATTTACTTTTTTACAAAATTGATAAATATATAAAACTTTCCTATAGCGAAATCGGGTGAGATGTTTCAACCCTTGATTGGGAACAATACTTTTCTTAAACTTATACCGGCATTTTTAATATTACTACTGTGCCACTGCCTGGTTCTGAATCAATTTCTATTACGGCACCCAACTCTTTTGCCCGGTTCTTCATATTGTCTAACCCATTTCCCCGGCCGGTAGTTTCGGGGTCAAAACCTTTTCCATAATCTTTTACCAGCAGTGTTACTTGTTTGTTTTGCATTGTTACAACCACTTCTGCTTTTTCTGTACCAGAATACTTAACGGCATTGTTTAACGCTTCTTTAAAAACCAGATAAAAATTTTTCCGTTGCTCTGTTCTTGGTTTTACTTTTTCTAATTCATCTAGTTCTAATGTTATTATAATATTTTTGCTGCTGCATATTTCATACGCAAATCGTTCCATCCGTTGTTTTAAACTGGCACCTTCACTTTCTCCCGGTTTTATCATCCATACAATGTCACCCATTTTTTCCATTGTTTCTTTTGCATTGCCGCTCATTCTGGCCAGAATGTCTTTGTGGCTTGATTCATTGCCTTGCTGTGTTGCCATCTGGCTTAGCATGTGGATGCTACTGAGTGAACTACCCACTTCATCATGCAAATCGGCAGCTATCTGGTTGCGTAGTTCCAGTTCTTTCATTCGTTGGCGCAACTTGTTTCTGTTCATCAGCAACAAGATGCCACAAAGAGCAAGCAATGCCAAAACTGTTGAACCAATCATTAACAAGCTCCGCCGCTGTAATTTTTGCTGTTGTAGTTCTTTATCTTTTTTAAGTAACGTAATTTCTTTATCTTTTTTCTCAACATTATATTGCTCTTCCATTTTTTTTACCTGTAGTTGGAGTTCGTTATTCCGGATGCTGTCAATAGCCTGATGGAATTTATTGTTATACTCAAGGGCTTTATCAAATTGTTTATTAGCTGTATAAAAATCAACCAGATTTTTATACCCTGTTGCCTGCCTGTTTAAATTACCCTGTTCTTCAAACAGTTCAATAGTTGTTTTTAATTTATTTTCTGATAGTTCATCTTTTTTAGTATTGGTCTGCAAGGCAATTAACTCTGCCTCAATGGCGGCAACGGAAGAGTTGTCCTTCAATTGTATTGCCAACTCTTTACTTTTATTAAAATATTCAATCGCCTGCTTTACATCTTTTTTTGCTGCATATACTTTTGCAATATTCAGATAGTTGCTCTGTATATCAGGCATAATTTTTTGTTCAACGGCGATTTTTATACTCTCATTAAAATGAAATAATGCTTTATCTAAATCACCCATACCAAAATAGATATCACCCAATCCGCTTTGTGCCGAGCCTAAGCCCCGTCGGTCATTTAATGCAGTTTTTATTTTCAGCGACTTATTAGCATAAAGCAATGCCTGATTATATTGCTTTAGTTGTGTAAAGGAATTACTTAAACTCTGGTAGCAAAAAGAAATGCCCCTGTCACTTCCTGTTTCCTCAAATAATTTAAGCGACCTCAAATGTTGTTCTGTTGCTTTTTGATAATTACCCAGTGCTGTGTAAGTATTTCCTAAATTAAGCAGTTGGCCGGCAGTGGATTCTTTATCACCTATTTTTTTGTATAAGTTGATAGCCTTTTCAAAAAAGGGAATGGCTTTCTGGTAGGAGCCTGTTTTTTTATAAAACATGGCAGCCACTGTATTGTAGTTGGAATTCAGGGCATCTTTTTCTGATTCAGCGGCTCCATTTACAAGGTCCTTCACCAGGTTAAGATAATACTCGGCACTGTCCGGCCTGCCCCCGGCATATAAGAGATAAAGTAGTTGCGAGTAAGCATTACTCAGCCTTTTTCGGTTATTTATTTTTTTGGCTATTGTTATGGCTGCTGAAAGAAAATAACGTGTTTTTACAGGATCTTTTCTTGAATACTCGAATGCCATTGCATTATAAGCCCTTGATACTTCTGCTTCATCCTTACTCTCTGCAATCACTTTGTTAAGGCTGTCTTCCAAACTTTGCTGAGCCCGGCTAAATGAAGGCCAGAGGAAAAGAACAGATAAAAAAAGAAGGCCTCTTTTCAAAATGAATAGTATAAATAAATCAAGGGAAAAATAGGTTTAAGATTTTACTAATTTACAAAAACTTATTGGTCATCACTATTAAATAAAAACACCGTTCAAACTGAGCGGTGTTTTTCCTTCACAGGATTCTTTGCCCGACCACCTTCTTAATAATTTTGAAGGCAGGCGGGTTGCTGTATGATGGTTTGCTGGTAACTGTATTATCTGCGGCCGTTATGTTTAAAACGGAACGCATCACGGCGGGTATTACATTTTGCCCTTTGTATCCTTACTTTTTCAAAAGGGGTAACTACACCATCTCTGCGGGCATGGCGTTGTATCATGTTTTGGCGTACCAAATCTTTTCTTAGTTCAAGTCTTTCCAAACCTGTTATTTGCCCGCCCCGCAAACTTTGTGTTGTCCGTTGCTTACGAAAACGATCGCCGTAGCCTTGCTGTGCAAATGATACGGTGGCAGTAAGAACCAGTATAAAACTGAGGGATAAGATCTTTTTCATAAAGTAAAATTTATTTGTTGTCAAAAATTGTTCGTAGCCTACGACAGGATGCTGCAAGGAGGGTTTAACCGGGGTAAAAAATAATAGCTAAAAAATTTCTGGCAGAGTAGCTTTTAGCCGGAAAGTTTTGCGGTGATACTTGCACTGGCCATATGTTTCAATGGCTTTGCGATGAATGGCAGTTCCATAGCCCTTGTTGCTATCCCAGCCATAGTGTGGAAATTCTTCATGTAGCTTCATCATGTATTCATCCCGGTAAGTTTTAGCAAGTATACTGGCCGCTGCAATGGAAGTAAACAGCGCATCGCCTTTTATTATGCAACGATGTGGCACCTTTTTGTAAGGAATAAAGCGGTTGCCATCAATTAATAATAACTGCGGTTTCTTTTTTAGTTTATCTACGGCAAGGTGCATGGACTTAAAGGAAGCTTTCAGGATATTGATTTTGTCTATTTCATCATTGTCAATACTGGCAACAGCATATGCTATCGCTACCGATTCTATTATCAACCTTAATTCGTTTCTGTTGTTTTCTGTTACCTGTTTAGAATCATTGAGCAAGGGATGCGCAAACCCTTTTGGTAAAATAATTGCTGCTGCAAACACCGGCCCTGCCAGGCAGCCACGGCCTGCTTCATCGCAACCGGCTTCAATTAATTTTTCCTGGTAAAAGGGTTTTAGCATTTGCCTGGTAATTTGTCCTGCAAAGATACAAAGGCTACCAGGCTGTTTTGTGTTCTTCGTGTCTTTGTGGGAGTGTATTTATTTACCTTTTTGAAACTACTTTAATTTTAGCCATAATCATTAAACAAAAATTATTTTAGCCAATCAATGGCCACTAATTTTGCAGCGCAATGCAAAGCAACAAACAATACCTACGCTACACCTGGTTTGTCCTGATAATGGTTTTCTTAGTAATTATTGCTGGGGGTGTGGTACGAATGACACAAAGTGGTATGGGATGCCCGGACTGGCCCAAATGTTTTGGCCGTTGGATACCGCCCACCAATGAAAGCCAACTTCCACCAGATTTTGAAAAATATTTAAAGACACAGGATATTGATCACAGTTTTAATGTATGGCATACTTGGATAGAATATATCAATCGCCTGCTTGGCGCTTTGTTGGGTGTTTTTATTTTCATTCATTTTATATGGAGTTATAAAAAATTTAGAAAAACAAATAAACTTGTATTGTTATTTTCTTTTTTATTGTTGTTGATGGTTGGGTTTCAGGGGTGGTTGGGTAAGAAAGTGGTAGATGGCAATCTCGCCGTTGTAAAAATTACTGTACATATGTTGGTAGCTTTGTTAATTGCTGCTATTCCACTACTTATTATTTTCCGGCTAAATACAAGCGAAAAAATAAAGAATAGGTTTTTAAAAAAATTATCTGCTATTCTCGTTCTGCTTTTATTGGTGCAAATAATTCTTGGCACACAAGTAAGAGAACAGATTGATGAAATTTCTAAATCATTACAATACCAGCAAAGAGAACTGTGGATTGGGCGTTTGGATAATATATTTATCATTCACCGCAGTTTTTCATGGGTAATAATGGCGGGATGTATATTGCTTTGGTGGCGATCAAGGCCGTTCGGGCAATTGCAAAAAAATATTCTTCTTATACTTAGTTGTGTACTTGCCACCATTGGGTTGGGAATTGTGATGGCTTTTATAAACATTCCGGCTTTGGCACAGCCGCTGCACCTAGTATTGGCAAGTGTTTTAGTGCTGGCTCTTTTTTCACTAACACTTCGTTTAAAATAAACAAGTTTTTTCTTCTTTTGATTTGGCCATAATTATCGTTATTTTTATTACTAACCATTTACCTCACTCATGAAAGTCTGGTTGCGGGGATTTTTTTATTCCTTTCCTATACAATTAGTGTTTCTGCATGTCAGGAGGTACCAGGTATTGCTGTTATTCTGGTTTGTACTCTTTGCCGTTGTTAACGGAACTTTCATGAAAACTTTTGGTGCTGATTCATTATTTCTGGCACCGGAATATCTTGGCAATGTTAACTCCATCAGCTCTGCTATTGTAGGTGCTTCTATCGGTATGTTTATTATGAGCTGGAATATTTCTTCTTTTATTCTCTTTAGTCGCCACTTTCGTTTTTTGGCCGCTACTACCAATCCTTTTTTAAAATATTGTATCAATAATTCTATTATTCCCGGAATCTTCCTAATATTCTATTTTGTAAAAGCATACCAGTATGCTCATTATAAAGAACTCATTCCTAGTACTGAAATTTTATTTTTGTTCGGAGGTTTTGTTGCCGGGTTAATTTTTTTACTGGCCGCCTCATTTATTTATTTTTTCCGTGCCGACCGTTCTATTCTCAGAAGAATGATGCCAATCATCAGCAATCCGAAATCTTATATTACTCATCTTGGCACGGTAAAAGAAGTTTATCACGGTGCCCCACTGATGAAAGTGGACTGGTATTTTGAAACCCCACTAAAGTTGAAACCGGCAAGAGATGTTTCGCATTACACCGATGAGTTTGTGGAATCTATTTTTAAACGACATCACTTTGCGGCTATCCTTTCTGTCTTCGCTGCTTTTTTGTTTCTTATTATTATTGGATTTTTGTTAGATAGTGCTTTCTTTCAATTGCCGGCCGCTGCTAGTATTACCATTTTCTTTTCAATTTTGATTGGTGTAGCCGGTGCCATTACTTATTTTTTACAAAGCTGGAGTATTCCTTACCTCATCGGTCTTGTATTGTTGTTGAATATTTTTTACAAATTTGACTGGATAGACCCCCGCAATAAAGCCTACGGTCTTAACTACTGGAATAAAAACGAACGGCCTGCTTACACCAGAGAAAGATTGCTGGCCATGTGTAGTAAAGAAAATGTGGATGCTGACAAACAAAACATGATTGGCATATTAAACACCTGGAAACAAAAACAGGATAGCGACAAACCATTGCTGGTGCTGATAAATACAAGCGGAGGTGGTCACCGCAGTGCAACATTTACAATGAGTGTGCTGCAACATCTTGACAGTATTACAAAAGGAGGCATCTTTAAAAAGACATTCTTAATCAATGGTGCATCCGGGGGAATGATTGGTGCAGCTTATTTCAGAGAATTGTATTTGCGTAAACAACAAGGGCAAAACATTAACCTACAAGATCAACAATATGTAAATGATATTGCTGGAGATTTATTGAACCCGATATTTACTTCTTTTTTTGCAAGAGATTTAATTTCTCCGGCACAAAAATTTAACGTTGGCTCATATCAGTATGTAAAAGACAGGGGCTATGCTTTTGAACAAAAACTAAATAGCAATACAAGAGGATTTTTAAATAAACAGCTGAAAGATTATGTGGCAGATGAAAAGGCAGCGAACATTCCATTGATGTTTTTTAATTCTGTAGTAACAAGAGACAGCCGCAAGATGATTATTTGCACGCAGCCAGTAAGTTTTATGATGCAGGCTCCGCAGGATACTATCAACATTCCGGTTGTTGATCCGGATGCAGTTGACTTCGCCGCTTTTTTTGCCAAACAAGATCCTTACAACATTCGTATGCTAACAGCCATGCGGATGAATGCAACGTTTCCGATTGTGCTGCCCAATGTATGGTTGCCATCTAACCCGGTGATAGATGTAATGGACGCCGGTCTGCGAGATAATTTCGGGCAGGAAACTACACTCCGGTTTCTTGTTTCTTTTGATGAATGGATAAAAGAAAATACCAGCGGTGTATTGGTTCTTCAGATAAGAGACCGAACAGCCGGGGGCTGGGAAGCTCCGTATTTATCAGAAGATATTAGTGACCATGTCACCAAACCTTTTCTGTTGCTACAGCATAACTGGTTTAAGATGATGGAGTATTTTCAAAATGATATGCTGAATTATTATAGTACCCGCAGCGGAAGCCCCGTGTATAAAATTGCTTTTCAGTATGCAACAGATAATGAAGAGAATAAGGCTGCATTAAATTTTCATCTTACCAAACGGGAAGAAAAAGATATAATGTCGTCAATCAATTCGCCGTCAAATCAAAAAAGTTTTCAGCGTACACTTGAGTTATTTAACCCCCGTGTAGTAACCGACACAGTTAAGGTTGAATAAGACGAAAGCATTTTTTCTTTACCTCAATCGTTACTGCAGCAGGTGTTTCGGCAGGATCGCCATCTATATGCAACGGAGCCTGAGAAAGATTTTTAATCTGCAGTTTATCTGTTTGAAAATAAATTACCCCTTTTTGTTTTTCGCCAATGGCACTGCCTGTTTGTAATTTATTTTTCCCCCGAATTTGTTTCAGCGTTTGCAGCAGTACACTCAATTTGCTTTGATTGGTAACAATCACAATATCGAGCAGTCCGTCACTCAGACTTGCCTTTGGCGCAATAGTAAAATTATTTCCAAATTGGTTACTGTTGGCAATACTGATAAAAAAAGCATCAATAGAAAATGCTTTATTATTTACTGTTAATTCAAATGAGTATGTTTTAGCAGAAAAGAAATTCTTTACCACCTGTTTTATATACGTCGTTAATCCCCGTTGTAGTTGCTGCGCAAAATCATGCGCCACTTTTGCATCAAAACCTAAGCCGCAGAGCATGCATGCAAACTGGTTGTTGATATAAAAACCATCAATAGCAATCGGCTTGCTGTTGAAAATAATGCCCAATGCTTTTTCTGGTTGTTTAGGAATTTTAGCAGCATAGGCTAATCCATTGCCCGACCCGCAGGGAATGATACCAAAATTTACATTACACTCCATCAGGCTGTTTACCACCTGGCTTACTGTGCCATCACCACCTGCAATTACAATATCGGTTACTCGTTGTTCTTTAATAACAGGGAGCAGAAATGAATAATCGCCGCTGGCGACGGAAGGGAATACCTGAAAGGAAATATTTTTCGCCGCTGTTTTTTTTTCAATTAGCCGCTGAAGATCTTTTTTAGTCCGGGTGCCGGAAACAGGATTGATTATGAAAATAATGTAACGATGCATCCGTCAGGGAAGTTTCAGTGTACACAAATGTACTATTCGTGAAGGAGCCATCATCATTGGGTTTGGCGGATTGAGTATCATGTATATTTTCAATTGTTTTTTTCCGGCAAATAATTTTCGAAGTGCTGCAATGGATATTTTGACAGTAGTAACGCTGTCTTTAACAAGCAGCGGATTATCCTTTTCGTCAGAAAACTGCAATGAGTGGCGCCAGTTGCTCGGGCTGGCTTCTTTATAAATTACTTCCAGAGAGCCATTTTTTTTCCATTCAGTTGATTTGATTTTTTTTGTGTTAAGCACTTCGTTTGACTCGCTGCTGGTAAGAATAGTTATTTTATTCAGAGAAATCTTCCAGCTATTCTGTGCTTGAGCAAATAGTGTTGTCATCATTAGGAGAATTGTGGTAACAATGATTTTCATAAGTAAAGTTATTAAATAATCATGCCATTTCGATTATGCCTTGTTAAGGAAGGAGGTTACCACCTTAATAAAGCACTGCCCCAAGTAAAGCCGCTTCCAAATGCAGCGAGGCAAACCAGATCACCATCTTTTATTTTTCCAGCCTCCCATGCTTCGCACAAGGCAATGGGAACAGAGGCGGCAGTGGTGTTACCGTATTTTTGAATATTATTATATACCTGATCGTCGCTTAGTTTTAATTTTTGTTGAACAAACTGTGCAATGCGAAGATTGGCTTGGTGCGGAATCAGCATATTAATGTCTGTAGTTTGCAGACCATTAGCAGCCAATGCTTCCATTATTACCTCCGGAAATTTTACCACCGCTTTTTTAAATACTGATTGACCATCCATAAACGGAAAATTTTGTGCCTTGTCAATCATATCGTGGCTCATAAACATATCACCGATTTCATTGTCATTAAAGTCGGCTACTTTCTGGTCTAACCAATGATTGGCATGGGTGCCGGGATTATACATCGCCAAAATTTCTGCTGCTCCGCCATCGCTATGTAAATGAGTGGAAAGTATTCCTTGTTCTGAGCCTGTCGAAGGATCTACAGGTTGCAACACAACAGCACCTGCACCATCTCCAAAAATGACCGAAATATTTCTTCCCCTAGTGGTAAAGTCTAATCCAAAAGAATGTTTCTCTGCACCTACTACAAGTATATTTTTATACATACCTGTTTTAATAAACTGGTCGGCCACACTGAGTGCATACACAAAACCGCTGCATTGATTGCGAACATCGAGAGCACCAATTTCTTTCATCTTCATAGCCCGTTGCAGTAGCACACCACAGCCGGGAAAATAGTAATCGGGGCTTAGCGTAGCAAATACAATGAAATCAATATCCTGCGGAGTGATGCCGGCTCTTTCAATGGCAATTTTAGCAGCTTCCACTCCCATGGTGGTAGTAGTTTCTTCAGTGCGGTGGGCATAGCGACGTTCTTTAATCCCAGTTCGTTCCTGTATCCACTCATCGCTGGTGTCCATGTACTTCAGCAAATCATTATTAGTAACTACGTTAGCAGGAACATACTTACCGATTCCGGCAATCTTTGATTTATGCATAGCAAGCAATTAAAAGTCCGGCCAGACTATCCGGTCGGACGGGGAAGATAGGAAATCTCACCGACTGGCAGGCAAGTGGTAGCGGAAAATGAAACTGTTTTGGGTTGTAAATATTGTATGAAGAAAACCTCTAATGAAAATGATAGTTTGTTTGTAGGTGTTGCACTACATTAACTGCGAAAAAAAGATGACAATAAAATAAGCGATCATTCTATTTTTTCCACTCACCGGTTAGCATTTCTTTGTATCAACAAGCCGTAATTAAAAAGGATTTGATTAAAGCTCTGAAAAACCATTTGACTAGTATCTCTGTATCCTTTGAAGATCGTAAAACCAAATATCCTTTGAAAGTATTTAAGCCACTTATCCACTATGAAAAACTGAACCCCCGTTAAATTTATTTTTGCTAAGTTCAGTACAATGTCCAGCCGTTCCGCCTCAAGCGGGACGGTTTTTTTAATTCTATTTTCCTGTTGTTTCTTTTAGTTGCAACACTTCTACCGCAAACTTTTCACATTCTTCCCCAACTTTCTGTACATCTTTTGATTTTACATAAGAGCCAAGTACATGGTCGCCAGCATTGGGTATGGCTACTTGCTTTTTCAAACTATCTGGTGTGCTCAGTTGAGCAAACATTCTTTTCATGGCCGAAACTTTTACCACATCATCTTGGTGTTCATCGTCTTTGTAATAATATAATAGTAAGGTGGGCTGGATTACTTTGTTAAAAGTGGATTCCTTCATCGTAGTTTCAATCAATTCTTCTAATTGCACTAGCGAAGAAGTAACATACCGATTGTTCCAGTATTGTGCATACAAAGCAGTTGTATCTTCCGTTACCCGGTGTTTGCCAGTAACTAAATGAGCTATCTGCAATCCCCAATGATTGTTGAGCAGCCAGGCATTGGCATCGTTAATGGCAATATTGGGCGATAATAAAATAAGTCCGGCGATGTCAGGATATTCGGCCGCTAACTTCAATGCTACCGTTCCTCCGGTAGAAGTAGCCATCAGTATTACTTTTTTACCCAATTTTTTACCGATTGCATACGCTTCTTTCGCAGAATTCCATAACCCATCAGCAGTAAAATTTCCCAACGGCTCGGTGGTATCTATTCCATGCGCATCTAACCGGCTCAGAAATAAATTGCAACCAAATTTTTGTGCAAATTCATAATGCACGGGGTCGCCTTCTTCCTGGCTGGCAGAAAACCCGTGGAGATAGACAACGGCATATTCCGTTTTTGATTTTAGCGAATCATTCAGCCATAAAATTCTTGCTTCGTTATCCGGCTTCAGTTTATGTTTTGCTTCATTTTTGCTGATATATTGTTCCAATGCTTCACCTTCTGCGGATATGGGTGGCAGGTCTTTTGTGAATTTTGGAGTGGAGGGCTGAGGCCCTAAAAAGTAAACGATAATCAACACTAAAAGGATGATGCCGAGCCATTTGAGGAATTTCATACAGGCAATTTTGATAAAACTAATATAAATCCTTGTTTTAATGAGGTTAAGACTTCATTAATTGTCTCTTTCGTTTGCTACCCCCGCCTAAATTCAGTACCTTCGCCGCTCGTTTGAAAATGAGATTATGGAAATAAGAAACATCGCAATTATTGCCCACGTTGACCACGGTAAAACTACTCTGGTTGACAAAATTTTACATGCCACTAAAGTGTTCAGAGACAACCAGGAAACTGGGGAGCTGATAATGGATAGCAACGATCTGGAAAGGGAACGAGGCATCACTATTTTTAGTAAGAACGCCTCTGTAATGTATAAAGGTGTAAAAATCAATGTGATTGATACTCCTGGTCACGCCGACTTTGGCGGTGAAGTAGAAAGAGTATTGAAAATGGCCGATGGTGTTTGCCTGTTGGTAGATGCTTTTGAAGGCCCTATGCCGCAAACAAGATTTGTACTGCAAAAAGCCCTTCAGTTGAACCTGAAGCCGATTGTTATAATAAATAAGGTGGACAAACCAAATTGCCGCCCGGATGAAGTGCATGATGCAATTTTTGAGTTGTTCTTCAACTTAGATGCAACAGAAGCACAGCTGGATTTCCCTACTTTCTATGGTTCGGGAAAAAATGGCTGGTTTAATGATACATTAGAACAGATTGAAGGAATTGATCCATTATTGGATGGTATTGTAAAATATGTGCCGCCACCAAAAGTAAATGTAGGCCCGGTGCAAATGCAGATTACTTCATTGGATTATTCTTCTTTCCTCGGTCGTATTGCCGTGGGCAAAGTAAACCGTGGTATATTAACAGAAGGGCAGAATATTGTTTTAATGCAGGCTGATGGTAGCGTTAAAAAAACAAAAGTGAGAGAGCTGTATGTGTTTGAAGGAATGGGTAAAAAGAAAGTAACAGAAGTAGTGGCGGGTGACTTATGTGCTGTGGTAGGTATTGAAGGATTTAATATTGGTGATACACTTTCTGATGCAGAAACTCAGGAAGCCTTACCAGTAATAAGTGTGGATGAGCCAACCATGAATATGCTGTTCTCTGTAAACAACTCTCCTTTCTTTGGACGGGATGGAAAATTTGTTACTTCAAGACATCTGCGTGACAGGTTGATGAAGGAAACAGAAAAGAACCTTGCCTTAAGAGTAGAGGATAGTGAAGAAGGAGATAGTCTGATGGTATTTGGCCGTGGTATTCTACACCTTGGCATCTTGATAGAAACAATGCGCCGGGAAGGATATGAATTAACGATAGGTCAACCGCAAGTAATTATAAAAGAAATTGGAGGTAAGAGATGTGAGCCGTATGAAAACCTGGTAGTGGATGTGCCGCAGGAATTTGCCAGTAAAGTAATTGACCTGGTAAGCCGTAAGAAAGGTGAAATGCTGATTATGGAAACCAAAGGTGAAATGCAGCATTTGGAATTTGAAATTCCTTCAAGAGGATTGATTGGTTTACGTACACAAATGCTGACAGCTACAACTGGCGAAGCAGTAATGGCTCACCGCTTTACTGAGTACAAACCATGGAAAGGACCTATTCCCGGAAGAGGAAATGGTGTTTTGCTTTCCAAGAATACAGATAAAACAACTGGCTACTCAATAGATAAATTACAGGACAGAGGAAGCTTTTTTGTGGAGGCAGCAGAAGAAGTATATGCAGGCCAGATTATTGCAGAAAACATTAAACCCGGCGATCTGGTGGTAAATGCTACTGAGCCAAAGAAATTGACCAACCACCGTGCAAGCGGAAGTGATGATGCTACCCGCATTCAACCTAAAACGCTGATGACGTTAGAAGAGTGCATGGAGTACATTCAGCAGGATGAGTGCATAGAAGTAACGCCCAACTTCATCCGTATGAGGAAGGTGATACTGAATGAAGATGAAAGGCTGAAGCAATCTAAAAAAATGAGTTCTCAGGCTGTTTAATTTGGAACAATATATTTTAAACCCGTCCCGATATTTGTGGGGACGGGTTTTTTGTTTCTTTTTTAAACAACGAAAGCTCTTTTTCGTTGTATTTTTGTATCTAATTCCGAAACATGAAAAGAGTTTTTATCATCGCTGTATTTACTTTAATCTTTTCATCATTTCACTACTCATCTGCTCAGTGTTCCATCTGCACTAAAACAACCCAGCAGCTTGGGGAAAAACCCGCCAAAGGAATGAACTCGGGTATTCTATACCTCGCCTTTGCTCCTTTTGCAATAGTTGGCTACATCGGCTATCGTTGGTGGAAGAATAATAAAGAAGCCTGATTTTCCGCTGGTAAAATTTACAGCCCTCACTTTTTTTACATTCCTTAACTTGAGTGGATAAAACTATCTGCTTATGCAAAAGTTACTCTTGCTGCTAATCCTGTTTCCTTTTTGTTTAGCTGCACAAAACCTGCCTGCCGGTAGGCAAGGACTTCCCACCATTGAAGAAAAAACAAAAGACCTGAAAAAACAGGAAGGCTTTATAAATTTTTACTGGGATGAAAATACAGGTAAGATATGGCTGGAGATAGATAAGCTGGATACAGAAATTTTGTATGTCACATCATTACCAGCTGGCTTGGGTTCTAATGATGTTGGATTGGATAGAGGTTTGTTAGGCGGCGAACGCATTGTCAAATTTTCCAAAACAGGAAGAAAAATTCTTTTAACAGAACCCAATTATAAATACCGGGCTGTTACAAACGATGTGGCAGAGAAAAGAGCAGTAGAGCAATCTTTTGCCCAATCTACTTTGTGGGGTTTTACTGCCGAAGCAGAAACAGGCAACCGCTACCTCGTTGATGCTACCGATTTTTTATTGAGAGATGCCATACAAGTATCCAATCGTTTAAAAAGTAATCAACAGGGAAATTATTCATTGGATAAAAGCAGGTCAACAGTTTATTTGCCCCGCACAAAAAATTTTCCACTGAATTCAGAATTTGAAACTACGGTTACATTTGTAAACAGCGATGGTAATACAGGCAATTATGTAAATTCAGTTACACCATCTACAGAAGCAATCACACTTCGGTTGCACCAATCCTTTGTGCAATTGCCGGATAATGAATATAAACCGAGGGTATTTGATCCACGCAGCAGTTATATTCCTATTTCTTTTTATGATTACAGTACACCTGTTTCAGAACCGGTAGAAAAATTTTTCATCATGCGGCATCGCTTGAAGAAGAAAGATCCCAATGTAGCCATGAGTGAATCGGTGAAACCCATCATTTATTATTTAGACAACGGAACGCCGGAACCCATTCGCAGTGCTCTATTAGAAGGAGCCGGTTGGTGGAACCAGGCATTTGAAGCAGCAGGTTTTATAAATGCTTTTCAGGTAAAACTATTACCGGAAGATGCCGACCCGATGGATGTTCGATATAATGTTATCAATTGGGTGCATCGTTCTACTAGAGGATGGAGCTATGGCGCATCTGTTACCGATCCAAGAACAGGTGAAATAATAAAAGGGCATGTAACACTTGGTTCTCTGAGGGTGCGACAAGATTATTTGATAGCACAGGGATTGTTGGCACCATTTGAAAATGGCATCCCTTTAGTGGATGGGGGCGACAAAATGCTGAAAATGGCATTGCAACGTTTGAAGCAATTGGCGGCACATGAAGTAGGACATACGATTGGATTGATGCACAACTATGCAGCCAGTGTAAGCAACAGAGCCAGTGTGATGGATTATCCGCACCCAACAGTAAGTTTGAATGCGGCAGGAGAGATAGACCTGAGTAATGCGTATGATAACAAAATTGGCGAATGGGATAAGGTAGCTATTAGATTTGGCTATCAGGATTTTTCAGAATCTGCAAACGAAGTATCAGCATTAAATAAAATTTTAACTGATGCTTCTACTAAAGGGCTTCAATTTATCTCTGACCAAGATGCAAGAAGACCCGGCGGTCTTCACCCACAGGCACACCTGTGGGATAATGGAAAGGATGCAGTAACCGAATTGAAAGAAACAATGAAAGTAAGGGCAAAGGCATTAGCACAGTTTGGCGAAAAAAATATTCGGTCAGGTATGCCTATGGCAATGCTGGAGGATGTGTTGGTGCCAATTTATTTTTATCATCGTTATCAAATAGAAGCGGCAACAAAATTAGTTGGCGGCATGTATTATACTTACGCCTTGCGTGGCGATGGACAAGCAGTAACTAAAGCATTATCAAAAGAAGAACAACGAAAAGCATTGAATGTAATCGTAGATTGTTTGGAGCCTAAATTTTTACAACTGCCCGATAGAATTGTGCAACTTATTCCACCACGGCCTGCCGGGTATGATTTTTCGAGAGAATTATTTAAGAAAAGAACAGGATTGGCTTTTGATGCATTATCACCGGCAGAAACAGCCGCTGACCTTCCATTATCTTTTCTGTTTAATGCAGAACGGCTGAACCGTATGGTGCAATATGAAATAGCTAACAATGGATTGGGTGTAACAGAAATGCTAAACATACTGATTACGAAAACATGGAAAGCTCCCCGCCTGGCAGGTATGGAAAAACTGATTCAATTGCAAACAGAACAGGTATTACTCACTTATCTTTTATCAGCAAGTGTAAATGACAATAATTCTTTTGCAGTAAAATCAAACTTGAAAAAAGCGTCGGCTGATTTGAATACTTTCTTAGAGGCACAAAATAAAACAGCAACAGATGAAACATATAAAGGCCATCTCATACTGGCATTGGAAAGAATGAAAGACCCGGCAAGTGCTAAACCAACAATTCATAAGGAAATTCCTCCGGGTGCACCGATAGGTTGTGATTGGGATGAATAATCAGTAAATAATTATTTTCTGAACGGTCTGGTTTACCCGAAGAATATAAACTCCTGCAGGTAACACC
>JANORJ010000629.1:0-2171 GCA_031415255.1 Chitinophagaceae bacterium
AGCCTGGCCAATTATTTAAGCAGGCATCCGAAAATGGAGAGCCGTTGCAGTAAAAGCGGACAACGAATATTTTACACTACAGATTCCACTGCTGATTTTGATAATCATGCTGCTGTTTTCTATGGGGAGTCAATTAGCTCCAATCATGTTGATTTAGGCGTTTAAATAGGCTGATTACCAACCTATTCGAAAAACAGTAAATTTCATCCTTCATCCTTCCTACTTCTGGCCTTCAACCCTTACCTTTGCCGTCCTTTCACAAACAGCAGATGTGGTGATCTGTTGGTGAACCCCGAAAAACGGGACAGTTTCAAAATCCGGACTTTTCACCCGGTATTTATTTATAACAAGTGAAAAAATAAAATTAATATGAAACGTACATTCCAACCTCACAACAAACGTCGCAAATCCGTACACGGTTTTCGTAAACGTATGGCAACTGCTAACGGACGTAAAGTACTGGCAAGCCGCCGTGCAAAAGGCCGTCATAAGCTGACTGTTTCTGATGAGAGTAAACTGAAATAAAAAACACAAATCCGCCACATAGCGGACTTAACGTCTTAATATTTGATAGCTCCGCCTGGCGGGGCTATTTTTGTTTGCCACTTAACCATACGAATTGCCACGAAAAAATACAGGATTAAGATTGTCGCAATTATTTCATAGCACTTATTTAAGAAAAACTATTTGGTGTGCTTTTGTGTGATTTTGTGGCCAACCCATTATTTGTGGCTAAACAATTTACTTTAGGAAAAGAAGAGCGGCTGAAAAGCCGGAAGCAAACTGAACTATTATTCAGCGAAGGGAAAAGATTTACGCTACCACCATTCAGAATTCATTACTCATTCAATAATGCTGAAAAAACATTACTTCAATTTGGAGCTGGTGTCAGTAAAAGAAATTTTAAAAAAGCAGTTGATCGCAACCGAATAAGAAGGTTGATGCGGGAAGCTTATCGCCTGCAAAAAAAAGTACTTCAGGAAAAATTGAAAGAACAAAATATCCAGTTGATTATTTTTTTTATTTACACTGGTAAAGAATTGCCCGAATACAAGGAAGTGTATGAAAAGATTGGAAAGGGATTAGACAAACTGAATGGTTTACTCAGCGAAAAAAAATGAAAACATTGCTGCGCATATTGAGCCTTCCCTTTATTTTGTTGATAAAGATTTACCAGTTGGTTATTTCTCCGTGGCTAGGGCCAAAATGCCGCTATACACCTACCTGCTCTCACTATGCAGCAGAGGCGTTAAAAAAGCATGGGGTTTTTAAAGGAATGTGGCTGGCAATCAAAAGAATAAGCCGTTGCCATCCCTGGGGCGGCAGCGGCTATGACCCCGTACCCTGATTTCCTTTTTTGTAGTTTAAAAATTAGGTCTATTTTGTAGTGGACAAAGTAAATATGGTGTAAGCCAAAACCTTTTTTTAAAAATCAAAAACCAATTAAATGAAAAAGTATTTTCTCTCAATGACTATACTGGCTGTTGTAGTAAGTATGTCATCCTGCGGCGGCTCCTCTTCGTCTTTTGAAGGCGATGTAAAGAAGTATGGAAATATGCGTTGCAAAGTACAGCAACTGTCTGGGAAAGACCAGTCGGATGAAAAAGTAAAAAAAGAACTGGAAGGTTTGCAACAAGAGATGGAAGATTATGGCGATAAGATGTCAGAAAAATATAAGGACAAAAAAGACGACAAGGAAATGGAAGCCAAAGCAGACAAAATAATGAAAGAGATAATGGATAAATGTAAATAGTACATTCCATAATAAAAAACCCTTCCGTAATTAAATAAACGGAAGGGTTTTTTATTACACTTTTTTAATTTTTATGCTGCTTCAAATCTTTCAGCCACTTTATCCCAGTTAATTACATTCCAGATCGCCGTTAAGTAATCTGGACGTTTGTTTTGATATTTCAGATAGTAAGCATGTTCCCATACATCCACTCCCAACAATGGCGTTCCTTTTACTTCTGCCACATCCATGAGCGGATTATCCTGATTAGGAGTAGATGAAATAGCCAACTTACCATCATTAACAATCAACCATACCCAACCACTACCAAACCGACCAGCACCGCCAGCAGCAAATTTTGTTTTGAATTCATCAAAAGAACCAAAAGCTGCATTGATAGCATCAGCAAATTTTCCAGTTGGAGTTCCACCGGCATTGG
>JANORJ010000630.1:0-4006 GCA_031415255.1 Chitinophagaceae bacterium
CGCCGCTTTTTTAAACAAGTCTTTAAGGAAATGGTGATTGACAATTATGAATGGCATGTCATCGCTGATAATTCTTCTGCTACATTTAAACAAATACTAAAAGAAGGAAAAACCATTGGCATCATCAGCGAAGCTGGCTGCCCCGGAGTGGCTGACCCGGGACAAGCATTAATTGGCATTGCTCAGGAAATGAATGTGGAAATAAAACCATTGGTCGGACCCAACTCAATTTTACTTGCTTTGATGGCAAGTGGTATGAATGGTCAGCAATTTCAGTTTGTTGGTTATTTACCCATAGATAATCATCAACGCATAAAAGCTATTAAAGATTTAGAAACTGAATCAGCAAAGAAAAAGTGTACGCAAATATTTATTGAAACCCCATATAGAAATAATCAGTTGATAGAAGCCATGCTGAAAAATTGCAGCCCATCAACCAAACTCTGCATAGCTGTTGATATTACCGGGATAGCAGAATGGATAAAAACAAAGACAATTGCAGAGTGGCAAAAAAATAAGCCAGACATTCATAAACGTCCGGCAATTTTTTTACTGCAAACTTCCAATTAATTTTTGCGAATTGGTACTACTTCTGTAATAATATACTTTGCATCGCCTCTCCATGGAAGTATTGCTCTGAATTGAGTATAAGTAAGCTGCACACATTCATCCTGAAGATTCGTAAGTACTTTAGCAATGCTGTCATTTACCACAGAAAAATAAAATTTTTCGGGGTTGGTAACTTGCCGGCAACTTAGCCACATTTCGCCTTCATTTGTTTTAAAAACATTTCCCTTTTTTGTTATTTTAATAAGCACTCCAGTTCTCTCCCCTTTACCATAGCTGTTAAAAAAGAACCAGTAAATACAAAAACCAAGTATGAGTAATAAGACAAGTAAAAAATTACGGGTAAATCGTTTGAACCATGATTTCTTTTTAGGCTTTTGTTCTAACGGCTGTTCGGATAGCGGTAAATTTTCAGTTTCCATATAATTGATTTTATAACAAAAATTTTATCAAAAAAAACGAATTATTATTATACATTTGTTCTCAATTTACAACTTGTTTGTAAACATGACGAACATTCTGACACATACAAAACAGCTGGCATTTCATGCGCCAATAACCAGCGGAGTTTATTCCGTAGGTTTTGATGTATTTACTTTCTCCCGCCCCCGACGTAATTCTGTCTGCTGACAGGACGAACCATTCACCAAGGTCCCTGTCAGTGAAAGAATCCCCGCAAACAGATTTACCAGATTGGTGGCCTTTTATATTAATTTATTGGAAGTGGAAAATCAAAATATAATTGTCAGGGTAGCAACAGCCGCTGATAAAGTTCATTCAAAAACGATAACCGATGAAATGGAAGCCTCCGCATTTGCCAGAGGTACCGGTATTGCCAAACGTAGCCCTGAATACATTGAACAAAAAATTGAAGAAGGCAAAGCAGTTATTGCTATCGCCGATCAGAATAAATGGGTGGGATTTTGCTATATCGAAACATGGGGTCATGGCGAGTATGTGGCCAACAGTGGTTTGATAGTAGCACCGTCTTTCAGAAAAAGTGGTGTAGCGAAAACTATTAAGAAAAAAATATTCAACCTCTCCAGGAAAATGTATCCTGAAGCAAAAATATTCGGATTAACTACAGGCCTTGCCGTAATGAAAATTAACAGCGACCTCGGTTATGAACCTGTTACCTATTCAGAGCTGACACAGGATGAAGCTTTTTGGGCGGGTTGCAAAAGCTGTGTGAACTATGAGATACTAATGAGCAAAGAAAGAAAGAATTGTATGTGCACAGCAATGCTCTTTGACCCCAAAGACCATTATGAGCCGGAAGAAACCAAAGAATTCTTTAAAGAAAATGTTTCCGGCTTTGAACGATTGCTCCGTTTTAAACAATGGAAACTGCTGAAACCTTTTTTGAAAAAAGATAAAGAGGCCCGCCCGGATGAACAGCCCGGAAAGGGTAATGGTGGTGGAAGTAAACCAAAATCGTTACTGCACCATTTGTTTCATTATAATATTAATTAATACCCTTACAATGTCAAAGAAAATTGTTCTAGGTTTTAGTGGCGGATTAGATACTTCTTATTGTGTAAAATATTTTACAGAAGAAAAAGGATATGAGGTACATAGTATAGTTGTAAATACCGGCGGCTTCAGCGATGTTGAATTGAAACAAATAGAAGCCCATGCATATAAACTGGGAGTAAAGTCGCACAAGTCAGCGAATGCCGTAAAAAATTATTACGACAGCATTATCAAGTATTTGATTTTTGGAAATGTGCTTAAGAATAACACCTATCCACTTTCAGTTTCTGCAGAACGATTGAACCAAGCATTACATATTGCTGAACATGCTAAGGAATTAAATGCAGATGCGGTAGCACATGGCAGCACCGGTGCTGGTAACGATCAAGTTCGTTTTGATATGATTTTTCATATTATGATTCCCGGTGTGGAAATCATAACGCCAATAAGAGATTTACAATTGAGCCGTGAAGAAGAGATTGCATACTTGAAAGCCAAGCAGGTAGATATGAATTTTGAAAAATCCATGTATTCTATCAACAAAGGATTATGGGGAACAAGTGTAGGCGGCAAAGAAACACTATCCTCAAAAGGTTTACTACCGGAAGAGGCATGGCCAACACAAGTATCAAAAACCGGCAGTGAAGAAGTAAAGTTACATTTTGAAGAAGGTGAATTGAAAAAGGTAAACGACAAAAAATTTGGTCATCCTTCGGAAGCTATACAATATCTACAAACTATTGCCGGTCCTTATGGCATTGGCCGTGATATACATGTGGGCGATACCATCATTGGCATAAAAGGAAGAGTTGGTTTTGAAGCAGCTGCCCCAATGCTGATACTTAAAGCTCATCATGCGTTAGAAAAACATGTACTGAGCAAATGGCAGCTGCAATGGAAAGACCAACTGGCACAATTTTATGGTAACTGGCTGCATGAAGGGCAGATACTTGATCCGGTAATGAGAGATATTGAAACATATCTTGAAAGCAGTCAGCGGAATGTGACCGGTGATGTATTTGTGCAATTATTCCCGTATCGTTTTCAAATGATTGGCATTGAATCCAAATATGATTTAATGAACAGTAAGTTTGGTAAGTATGGTGAAATGAATACTGGTTTTACGGGTGATGATGTAAGAGGATTCAGCAAAATATTTGGCAACCAGACATCTATTTATCACTTGGTAAAAACAGATGCGAATGGCGAAAATTAAAGTTGGTATAATCGGAGGTGCAGGCTACACCGGAGGTGAAGCCCCCAACCCCTAAAGGGGAGTAAAAAAAGAAACATGAAAATAAAAGCAGGCATAATTGGTGGCGCAGGATATACTGGTGGTGAATTAATTAGAATATTATTAAATCATCAAAGTGTTGTATTGTCTTTTATTCATAGCCGCAGCAATGCAGGCAAACCAGTTCATACGGTTCACCAAGATTTGATTGGTGAAACAGAATTAAAATTCACTGACAATCTCTCCCCTTTAGGGGATGGGGGTATTGATGTCTTGTTTCTTTGTCTTGGTCATGGGGAATCGAAAAAATTTCTAACAGAAAGCAAGATTGCCTCTACTATAAAAGTCATTGACCTTGCTAATGACTTTCGTCTCGAAGCTCAATCATTAATCGGCAACAGGCAATTTGTTTACGGTCTTCCTGAATTAAATAGAGATAAAATAAAAACAGCCAATAACATTGCCAACCCCGGTTGTTTTGCCACAGCAATACAATTAGGCTTATTGCCATTAGCAAAAGCAGGTTTATTGAAAGATGTTTACACAACAGGTATCACTGGTTCTACTGGTGCCGGGCAATCTTTATCAACCACCTCACATTTTAGCTGGAGAGCAAATAACATACAAGCTTATAAAACATTAACACATCAGCATCTTGGGGAAATCGGTGAGTCACTTATGCAATTACAATCTGGCTCCCCTTTAGGGGATGGGGGCATTGATTTAAGTTTT
>JANORJ010000631.1:0-6311 GCA_031415255.1 Chitinophagaceae bacterium
CACTAAAATGGGTTGTTTCTTCACTTTCTTTGGCGGTTACAATTCCGGGTTTTATATCAGTGCTGGGAGTAGCTTTTTCTGGGTTGTAGGTTTGCATACGTTCTTTTAAATAAGCATCACTACTAAGTTTTGCAATAGGCACTTTGTAAAAATCGGCATCGCCCATATATTCGGCTCGGTCAGCATAAGCCCTTCTTTCTACTTCAGTCATTAATTGTACAGCTTGCACAGAATGAAAACCCATAGCAGCTATATTTTTATCCTCTATCATCTTCATCATTTGGTGTAGCAGCAATCCACCGCTACTTGGCATTGACATTCCAATTATTTTATACCCTTTATAATTAAACTGATGCGGTGTTCTTGGTTGTGCTTTATAATTTTTTAAATCATCATACGAAATAATACCGCCACCTTTTTTCATTTCTTCTACAATCAGCTTTGCAGTTTCGCCTTCATAAAATCCGGCTGCACCTTTGTCCCGTATTCTTTTTAATGTATTGGCTAAGTCAATTTGTAACAATGTGTCGCCAGCTTTCCAGCCGGTAGCGTTTACAAAAACCGGCATAATGGAATTGTATTTTTTTAAATCACCCTGCAAACCATTTAATGATCTTGCTTCTCTTTCACTGATGGTGAAACCTTTTTCCGCAAGGTCAATAGCAGGTTGAATGAGTTTTGCAAACGGAAGCTTTGCATATTTATGTGAGGCAAACAAACCCGCCACAGCACCCGGTACTCCACTTGCCAAGTGACCATTCTGGCTTTTATCAGTTCTTGCTTTTCCATCAGCATCAACATACATATCCCGGTAAGCATTACCAGGAGCTTTTTCCCGGTAATCAATAGAAACGAGTTCTCCATTAGCCAGTCTTGCTACAAAAAAACCACCACCGCCTAAGTTGCCTGCATTGGGATAAACAACGGCCAATGCTAATTGCGTAGCTATTGCTGCATCAATAGCATTGCCACCCATTTTTAATATTTCAACACCTACTTTACTTGCCAATGGATGGGCAGAAACAACAGCTCCATTTTCTGCCAGCACTTTTTTCTGAATAGAATATTCAAAAGGATTAATGGAAATTGGATTGGCTGTATTCTTTTTTACACTGTTGCATGACACAAATATGACAGAAACAAAAAATATGATTGCTTTTTTCATTTGTTGTTATTTTTTAATAGCCAGAAAGGTAGTTAAATGGTTTATAATATGTTTTCTATAAACTCGGAATAAGAACTACATTTATATTCTCCTTTCTCTTGGATTGCTGCCAACTATTTTTTATTAACCAAAATTAATGCTATGCTTAGTAAACTCTTTTCTTCTTTCCGTTTTTTTGTTCCAATAGCGGTATGTCTTTTTGCTTCGGTTCAAATTTCTGCGCAAACAGGCACACTAAAAGGAACTGTAAAGGATGCCAGCGGTATTCCTGTAGCCGGTGCATCTGTTTTGCTGGATGGCACACAAAAAGGAACTACTACCAATGCCTCCGGTAATTATACTCTACAGGTGTCGCCGGGTTCTTATACACTGGTGATAAGTTATGTGGGCACATTGACACAACGGTTTTCTGTGTCTGTTTCGCCAAATGGCACCACAGAAACAAACGCTGATATGATATCTACCGGCGACCTGATGACGGTAACTGTAGGATCCCGTTCCAGCACAGTACGAACGAGAACACAAACTCCGGTGCCAGTGGATGTAATTCAAATTGCACAGGTGGTAAATGATATTGGCCAGGTAGAGCTTAGCCAAATATTAAACTTTATTGCTCCTTCATTTCAATCGGCTCGGCAAACTATTTCTGATGGAACCGACCATGTGGATCCTGCACAACTAAGAGGGTTGGGTACCGACCAGGTGCTAGTGCTGATAAATGGCAAACGCCGTCATCAGTCGGCTTTGGTGAATGTGAATGGTACTGTGAACCGTGGATCTGTTGGTACAGATATGAGTGCTATTCCTGCTACGGCCATTGAAAGAATAGAAATACTGCGGGATGGTGCTGCTGCACAATATGGGTCAGATGCCATTGCAGGGGTAATTAATATTGTATTGAAAAAAAGAACAGGTGTGCTAGAAGCAGGTGTTAGCTATGGAAAATACATTACCTCCTACGAAAAAAATTATGCTTTATATAAAATAACAAATAAAACCGATGATCCATCTGTAAAAGCAAGAGATGGTGGAAACCTTCAGGCTTCTGTTGGTTACGGTTTCAAAATAAACAAAGGCCATCTGAACCTGACCGGGGAATATATTAAAAGGGAAGCTACTAATAGGACAGGAACTTATACCGGTGCCGTATATCCGAATGTAGGTGGTGTGAACAAGGATGATTCTATTATGGTGGCAAGGGGGCAGACAAGAAATACCTTTGATATGTTTGTCGGCAACTCTGAAATGAAAGGAGGAAACATTTTTTATAATTTTACTTATCCTGTTAGTGAAAAAACAGAACTGTATTCATTTGGAGGATATGGGAAAAAAGATGGTAGGGCCGCCGGGTTTTACCGTTACCCAAGTGGTATTCCTGGTAACGCAAAAATGTATGCTCCACAAGTTTTTTCTATTTATCCCAATGGCTTTCTTCCCTTCATCAATTCAGATCTTACTGATGTGTCCACTTCGATGGGTGTCCGCACAAAATTTAATCAATGGAATGCAGACTTCAGTTATACCTATGGCATGAGTAAGTTTGATTTTACGATTGACAACTCGGTTAACTATTCACAATTTTTTATTGCCGGAAACAGGCAGACCTCCTTCGATGCAGGTGGTTTGAAATTTGGACAAAATACTTTTAATGTCGATCTCTCAAGAAAATATAATGTGCTTGAAGGACTAAACGTTGCGGGAGGATTAGAATTCAGAATTGAAAATTTTCAGGTGAGGGGCGGGGAAGAAGCATCCTATAAAAACTATGATCCTCCCACTGCGGCTTCAGCTGGTGCCCAGGTATTTTCTGGATTTATAAAATCCAATGACAACAACCGCAATGCTACGTCTGTTTATATAGATCTGGAACAGGATTTTACCAAAAAGTTTTTGGTGACTGCGGCATTACGCTTTGAAAATTACAGTGACTTTGGGTCCACCTTCAATTATAAACTGGCTACCCGCTACAAGTTTAGTGAAGCGTTTAACCTACGGGCATCTGCTACTTCAGGTTTCCGGGCTCCCTCCATGCAACAACGATTTTATGAAAGAACAAGTACTTTGTTTGTAGGCAGTCCTTTAATGCCTATACAGGCAGGAACATTTACTAATGGTAGTGTTCCGGCGCAAATACTTGGCATTCCAACATTAAAAGAAGAAACCAGTAAAAGCTATTCAGTAGGTATTACTGCCAAACCGTTTAAAGGGTTTGAGTTAACCATAGATGCCTATCAAATAGATATAGATAACCGGATAGTGCTAACTAATAATTTTACCGGTGGTGGCAATGCACAGTTGCAGGCACAATTGGATGCCGCCGGTGCAGGTACTGCCAATTTTTTTACAAATGCTATTGATACAAAAGCTAAAGGATTAGAAACAGTATTTTCTTATAGTACAAAATTTGCAAAAAAACATTCATTACGGGCTACATTGGCTGCTGTTTTCATCGACAACGAAGTGAAAAAAGGAGCTGATGGAAAACCTATTATCAAAGCTTCGCCAGTATTGGTTTCTACAGGCCAATTGGGAAACTATTTTAATAGGGAAGATCAAAGCCGTATTGAAGTAGCTAATCCTAAAAACAAGATTAGCCTTACATTAAATTATAAAGTCAGCAAGTTTGGGGCTATGGTTCGGTTTGTAAACTTTGGTAAGGTTGAATACCTTGATCCTTCTATTAACCCGGCTAATCCCACAGTATTCCCAATGAATGCCTTTAATGGTAATGCCAGGGAAACATTGGATCAGGTATTTGATTCAAAATTAGTAACCGATATGTCCATTTCTTACCAGATTAAAAAGGAGTTTTCTATTACTATCGGTGCAAATAATTTATTGGATGTGTATCAGGACAGGCATACACATAGTGGTAATATGAGTGCAGGTCGTTTTGTTTTTAGCCGCAGGGTGCAGCAACAAGGCTTTAACGGGGCTTATTATTTTGCACGGCTAAAATTGGAATTGCCAACAAAATAATAATTATTCATTTATAAGTGATCAGGCTACCGTTTTTTGCGGTAGCCTTTTTTATTTAAACGGTTTCTTCCGCTTTTTCAACAAACAGTATATTCGCTTAATAATAATTATGCTCATGCGGAAACTCTTTTTTCTCTGTGCTTGTGTCTTGTTACTTGTGCCTTGTAGCTTTTCTCAGGCACCACAAAGCTGGACATCAGCCGACATGTATCAGGCTATTAGAAAATTAAATATACTGGGATCAGTGCTGTATGTAGCAGCTCATCCTGATGATGAGAATACTCGGCTGATTACTTTTTTATCCAAGGATAAATTATTTCGTACCGGTTATTTATCAATGACAAGAGGTGACGGAGGGCAAAATTTAATTGGTGATGAACAGGGAATTGAATTAGGATTAATAAGAACACAAGAGCTGTTAGCAGCAAGAAGAGTAGATGGCGGCGAACAGTTTTTTACAAGAGCTTACGATTTTGGTTATTCGAAAACACCGGAAGAAACTTTTACTAAGTGGGATAAAGAAAAAATATTGGGTGATGTGGTGTGGGTGATACGGAAATTTCAGCCCGATGTAATTGTTACGAGGTTTGCTTCTGGTCCCCAGCCGGGAAATCATGGACATCATGTGGCATCTTCCATACTCGCCAATGAAGCTTTTTCAGCAGCCGCAGACCCAAGCCGTTTTCCTGAACAGTTGAAGTTTGTACAAACATGGCAAGCAAAAAGAATATTATTAAACACTGCCAATTTCGGCGGCAACAATCAAACAAGCAACGATCAATTTAAATTTGATGTAGGTGGTTACAATCCTTTGTTGGGAAAAAGTTATGGAGAAATTGCCGCTACCAGCAGAAGCAATCATAAAAGTCAGGGCTTTGGTTCTGCTGCTTCAAGAGGGGAGACGTTGGAATATTTTAGAACAACAGGTGGCACTGCTCCTGCCAATGAATTGCTGGATGGTGTGGATTATAGTTGGAAAAGAGTAGCTGGCGCTGAAAACATTTCAGCAATTATTGACAGTTTATCTTCTTCTTTTGATTTAATGCAACCTGAAAAATCGGTGAAAGGATTGGTAAGATTGTATCAGTCAATAAAATCATTGCCATCAGGTTATTGGAGAAATAAAAAATTGGAGGAAGTACAAGAATTAGTAGCGCAATGCAGCGGATTGTTTTTGGATGCTACCACTTCAGAACAATTTGCCGTGCAAACAGATTCACTGCGAATAAATTTTTCATTTAACAATCGGTTGGGTGCAGATGCAATATTGCAAAAAGTATCAGTTGATAATTTTGATTCAACTTTTTCAAAGACATTGGAAAAAAATCGCAACCTCAATTTTTTTAAACCCATTTACATTCCGGCAGATAAGGCGGTTACACAACCTTACTGGTTAGCAAAAAAAATGGAGGAAGGTTATTATAACGTATCCGACCCAAAATCTATTGGTCAGCCAGATGTTGACCCTGCATTCGTTACTTTTATACAGGTAAAAATGTATGGAGAGCCGATTACTTTTATACGGACTGTCCGGTATAAATTTACCGATCCGGTACACGGCGAATTATATCAGCCATTAACAGTATTGCCACCAGCTTTACTATCAGCTGATGACAAGGTTAAAATTTCAAAGGATAATAATACGTTTAGCGGTGTTTTAAATGTAACAGGTAAGAAAAAAGGATTCAGCACTTTTTTTGACGGTGTTGGCCGAGAGCAGCCGGATAATGTAAAAGTTAAATACAGCCCTGAGAAACTTGTGTTTGATGAAAAGAATAAAGTAATACCTGTATCATATACGGTAACTGCCAATAAGGATAATGAATATCATTTTGCGATGGATGCTAACAACGGCAGAAAAGATGTGCTTCATGTAGGCATGAAGGAAGTAAAGTATGACCATGTACCCTACATCACTTATTTTACTTCGGCAACTGTTACTAACACAAAACTTGATTTAAAAATTTACGGAAAAAAAATAGGCTATATAGTTGGTGCAGGGGATAAAGTGCCTGAGTCTTTGGAACAAATGGGTTATGAAGTGACATTACTAACTGATAAAGAACTCTCAAAAAATGGTCTTGAAAAACTGGATGCTATAATAACTGGTGTAAGGGCTTACAACACCAACGACTGGATGAATAAGTACTACGATAAATTGATGAAG
>JANORJ010000632.1:0-7576 GCA_031415255.1 Chitinophagaceae bacterium
GAGTCTGAAAATATGGTGCTGTTTACGCCGATCCGGATTCCGACTTCTGACTTCGGGTTTTTATCTTGATGCTACATCTTCCCGGTAATGCCAATGGTCGTTCAGTTTCAACACCTTTTCAATTACATCCCGAACACAAGCATCGCCTCCTTTTAATGGTGAAATATATTGAACAATTGCTTTTATTTCTTGAACTGCATCAGCCGGACAGCATGGCATGCCAACAATTGACATGGCTGGTAAATCGGGTAAATCATCACCCATATAAAGCAACTCTTCTTTTTTTAAACTATTATTATCAATATAATTATTGATAAATTCTTTTTTATTAAGTACAGACATGTGTACATCATTAATGCCCAATTTTTCCAGCCGGTTAGCCACCTGTGGCGAATTGCCACCGGAAACAATCAGTACTTTATAGCCATTTTTTACGGCCATTTGTAATGCAAACCCGTCTTTGATACTCATTTTTCTTGCCTGCAAACCATTATCTAATACCAGCACGGTGCCATCTGTCAGCACACCATCCACATCAAAAATGAAAGTGGTAATTGGTTTAAAAAGTTCTAAAACATTCATACTTATAATGAGACAATTTGAAAATGTGACGATTTGCCGATTAAGTACAACAATTGGCCAATTATCAAATTGGCTAATCAGCTAATTACTTCTGACTATCTCTCCATTCATACACCCAGGCACTCTGTATCATTTCCAAGTGTCCTTCAGTGCTTTGTTCCCTAGTGCCGGTAAAGCCGGGAATTTGTAATATCCATTCCAATAAATCGGTAAAACGGATACGATAGATTTTTCCTTCATTGAATTCATCACCAAAACGTTCATATAGCTTCAATGCGATGTCTTCATGGTCGGCCCAGTTTATCGGGGGTTCAAAATGACTCATATTCTTGTTACTTGTTTCTGGTTATTTGTATTTACTCAAAGCTTATAGCTAACAACTCGCAGCTTCACTTTTATTCTCCTAAAAATTGTGTTTGGTCGGGTAAAGTTACTTCCACAACGCCACTCCCATCATTCAGCAGGCATTGACAACCTAACCGTGAACTTAATTTCGGACTCACAGCTCTATCAATAAAATCTTCTTCCTTGTCGCTTAGTTCTTCCAGAAAATCAGCTCCTCTTTCAACATATAAGTGACAGGTGCTGCAGGCACAAACACCACCGCAATTATGATGAAGATCAATATCATTTTTTAAAGCTACTTCCAGCAAAGATTGACCTGACTCTACATTGCTAAATGTTATCGGTTCTAATCCCTTTTGTTCAAAGTTGAATGTAATAGTGTACATCTTATTTTTTTCTGTTCAGGCTTGTCCGCCGAAGCTTTATGCAAAGACGGGCAGCAAAAATAATGGTAAAAGAAGGAATAGGTTTACTTGTTTGGGAAAATACAAAGAGTGAGAATAACCGCAGAGGCGCTGAGCCGCAGAAAATACAATTAAAGACTTCGTTTTGCTTACAAATCCAGTGGTTAAGTTCATGCCCTTTGTATTCCTCTGCACCTCCCCGTCTCTACAGTAAAATTGCATTCTTCTTTTTTGCCTCTGGCGAAAATTACTGTCCCCGTCTCTGCGGTTAAAATTATTTCGTCTGCTGAATACTCTCTGTCAGCAACACATAAATATTCTTTAATTGTGGATGTTCTTTCAGTAATTCAAGGTGCTTGTGAATGGTTTCGCTGTCATGCCGCAGAGCCGGGCCGGTTTGCGCCTCCTTAGGCGAGGTATCTTTTATTCGGGAAGCTGTTTCTTGAATCAATGGTAATAATTGTTTGAAATCGAGACCTTCTTTGCGGCAATAATCTTCTGCCAAGGAATATAAATGGGTTACAAAATTACTGACCACTACAGCTGCCACATGTAATTTCAATCTTGTATCATCGCTGGCTTCTACCACTTTTTCTGCTGAAATAGATTGAGCCAGTTGCTCTAATAGTTGTTTTGTTTTTACATCATTACCATCAAAAAAAATAGGAACATCAGGTAATGTGGTCATGTCCTTTCTCAAACTTTGTAACGGATAAAAAACGCCATAATGATTGGTTACTTTTTTCAATACTTCTTTAGGAACTGAAGCCGCCGTATGCGCCACTACCTTTCCGGGCAAATACAGTTCTTGCACTACATCAGCAATAGCGTCATCACTAACAGCAATAATATAAACATCAGCAGTTTTATGAATCATGCTTTTATAGTTAGTGGATTCTGAATTGAATTCATACGCCAAAGCACTGGCTGTACTGGCATTGCGACTGAATATCTGCGAAATAGTATGACCTGCTGCTTGAAATTTTCTTCCAAGCACCGCAGCTACATTTCCTGAACCAATAAGTATTATGTCCATATCTCCATGCTTAATTTTCTTAAATATCAAAACGCCGATTCCCTTCTAGTGGAAATTGTAATAGTTACTACAATGTAAAAGTACACCCTATTTTTGCGCTGTATGAAGTTATCACAACGTTTAGCCCTCAGCTATTTCAGAACAAAATTCAAACTTCTTTCTACCATCTCCAAAAAGAAAGCTGCGAAAAAGGCTTTTGAACTGTTTTGTACACCGCTGCGAAGAAATATTAAGCTTTTACCAAAAATATTTGAACAGGCTGAATCGCTGCAATTCAAGCTGGACGGCAGTTTCATACAAGGTTGGCGATGGAACCATCCGGCAGAACGTAAATTGTTAATTCTTCACGGTTATGAATCATCGGTTACCAATTTTGACAAGTATATAAAACCATTTATAAAAAAAGGATATGAAGTACTTGCTTTTGATGCACCTGCACATGGTAGAAGCGGTGGCAAAAAAATAACTGCTCCGCTATTTAAAAAAATGATTCAGGAAATACATAAAAAATATGGGCCGGTTCAATCTTACATGGCACATTCGTTTGGAGGATTAGCAGTAAGTCTTGCGTTGGAAGAAATCAGTCATACATCAGATTATAGATTAGCATTGATTGCCCCTGCTACAGAGACCACTACCGCCGTTGACTCTTTTTTCAAGTTCCTGAAATTAGACACAGCAGTAAGAATTGAATTTGAGAAAGTAATAATCAAGAAAGCTGGTGTTAGTTCCGACTGGTATTCGATAAGAAGGGCTATGAAACATATCCGGGCAAAAGTGCTTTGGATACAGGACGAAGAAGATGATATTACTCCAATGAGTGATGTGTTAAAAGTGAAAGAAGAAAACTATCCTAATATTGAATTCGTAATTACAAAAGGATTAGGTCACCGCAGAATTTATCGGGACAACAAAGTGGTCAAATCAATTGTAGATTTTTTATGAGGCAAGTTTTAGCAATATTGATTTTCTTTACATGCAGCAGTGCCTGCAATAAAAAAACAGTTAGTAGTACAATGAGTGCTGACTCCATAACCACCAAACAATATTTTTATCTCGCCTTAGGTGATTCTTATACCATTGGCGAAAGTGTTCCCGCTACGGAAAATTTTCCCAACCAAGTAGTAAGCATGTTGCTGAATAATGCTATAGCTTTTCAACAGGCTCGCATTATTGCCAAAACCGGCTGGACAACTGACGAATTGGAAGCAGGCATTGTAGCTGCAAATACTGCAAACCCACTTCGCCCCTCTTACGATTTTGTTTCGCTGCTGATTGGTGTCAACAATCAATATCGTGGCCGTACGGTTGACAATTACAAATCTGAATTTGAAGAGTTGCTAAAAAAGGCCATTCAGTATGCCGGAGGTGAAGCTAACCATGTTATAGTTATCTCTATTCCCGATTGGGGTGTCACCCCTTTTGCCAGCAGCAGAGACAGAGCACAGATTGCTGCAGAAATTGATACTTATAATGCAGCTAATAAACAGATAGCTCTACAATATAATGTACAGTATATAAATATTACCCCGTGGACAAGGGAAGCCGTAATAGATAATTCTTTGCTGGCGAATGATGGTCTGCATCCTTCGGGGAAGGAATATAAGCGATGGGCGGAGAGCATTTGTGCCTACTTCAAAACAAAATTATAGTTGACATTCAACGACCTATCCGTCGCAATTCTGCGTCTAAATATGTCATCAAACAGATGATAAAATTTGTTTTCCGGAATTTTTTATTATCCTTGTCCTACCTTGCGGCCGCTGAAAAGCGGTTTTGCATTGCCCATCGGAGCCTTGGCGAAGGTGGGTTGTCCGCCTGAAATGACTAAAGACAGGCGGATGTTTTATATAATATTATATCCATTATGGCGAAAAATTTATTGATAGTAGAGAGCCCGGCGAAAGCGAAAACAATCGAGAAAATACTGGGTAGTGATTTCCAGGTAAAGAGTTGTTTTGGCCATATCCGTGACCTGGAAAAAGCCGGGATGGGCATTGATTTGGAGAAAAATTTCGAACCCCGCTATATAGTTCCGGAAGACAAACAAAAAGTGGTGAATGACCTGAAGGCACTGGCAAAAAAATCAGGCGAAGTATGGCTGGCTACGGATGAGGACCGTGAAGGTGAAGCCATCAGCTGGCATCTGTGTGAAGTGCTTGGTCTTGACCCGAAAACGACCAAACGTATCGTTTTTCATGAGATTACTAAAACCGCTATTCAATCTGCGGTGCAAAATCCACGGCTATTGGATATGAACCTAGTGATGGCACAACAGGCCCGCCGGATATTAGACAGAATTGTGGGTTTTGAATTAAGCCCTGTTCTCTGGCGAAAAATGAGTATGCGGAACAACCTGAGTGCAGGCCGTGTGCAAAGTGTAGCTGTAAGAATAATTGCTGAAAGAGAAAGAGAAATCAATGCGTTTATCCCGATTAGCACATTTAAAATAGAAGGATTATTTACGGCAAAAGATGTTTCTGATAAACTTGTCACCTTTGCTGCCGAAGGAAAAAAACAAAATGCAGCAGAAGATGCAGAAGCATTTTTGAAAAGCTGTGTGGGTGCCGATTATAAAGTAAAAGACATACAAGTTAAACCGGGCAAACGTTCCCCTGCCCCGCCGTTTACTACTTCCACCTTGCAACAAGAAGCATCCAGAAAATTAGGATATGGTGTAGCTAGAACTATGCAGATAGCACAGCGGTTGTACGAGAATGGATACATAACTTATATGCGTACTGATAGTGTGAACCTGAGTAACACCGCATTGGGCGATATAACTGCAACTGTAAAAGGAATGTATGGTGAAAAATATCACCAGTTCAGAAAATTTAAAAATAAAAACGAAAGTGCACAAGAGGCTCACGAAGCCATTCGGCCAACTTATTCCAGCAACCCATCTATTCAAGAAGCAGAATGGGCAAGATTGTATGAATTGATTTGGAAAAGAACAATGGCAAGCCAAATGGCAGATGCAGAGTTGGAAAAAACAACAGCTAAAATTGAAATATCTACCAATAAAGAAGAACTGACAGCAAGTGGTGAAGTATTGAAATTTGATGGCTTCCTGAAAGTGTATAGAGAAGATAAAGATGAGGAAGAAATGGAAGAAGATGCTCCTTCGACAGGCTCTGGAGAAGGCATGTTGCCACCACTAATAGTTGGTATGCAACTTCCTTTTAAAGAAATGAAAGCAACTGAACGGTTCAGTCGCCCCCTGCCCCGCTATACGGAGGCTTCTTTAGTAAAAAAATTAGAAGAGCTTGGTATTGGTCGTCCTTCCACTTTTGCACCAACTATTTCTACAATATTAAAAAGAGGTTATGTAGAGAAAAGAGATAAGGAAGGTACCCGCCGTGATTTTCGGGTGTTTAAATTAGAGAAAGACAGTGTGAGCAAGATAATGGAACAGGAAAACACCGGCGCAGAAAAATCAAAACTGTTTCCATCAGATTTGGGATTGGTAGTTACCGATTTTCTGAAACAGTATTTCGGCGACATCATGGATTATAGTTTCACTGCCAGGATTGAAGAAGAGTTTGATGAAGTAGCCGAAGGCAAGATGAAATGGAATAAAGTGATTGATGAATTTTATCTACCCTTTAAAAAAGATGTTGAAAATACGATTGAAAATGCAGAACGGATAAAAGGCGAAAGGGAATTAGGTATAGACCCTGAAAGTGGCAAACCTGTTTTTGCCCGCATGGGTCGCTATGGTGCCATGATACAAATAGGTGTGGCAGACGATGAAGAGAAACCACGGTTTGCAAAAATACCAACGGGACAAAGTATTGAAACAATTACCTACGAAGAAGCCATGATTCTCTTTGGGGCGCAGGGAACAATGGGACAATATGAAGAGAAAGATATTTCTGTGAACGTTGGCCGCTTTGGTCCTTATGTAAAATGGGGCGATGAATTTGTTTCTATTCCCAAAGGCACTGATTTAGCTACGGTAGATTTAGACAGAGCCATTCAATATGTAAAAGAGAAACAGATTGCCGATGCACCTGTTGGTACTTACGAACAGAAACCCATTACCAAAGGCAAAGGACGTTTTGGCCCTTATATAAAATGGGATGGTATGTTTGTGAATGTGCCAAGAAGATATGATTTTGACAACCTGAGCCAAGCAGAAATGGATGAACTCCTTGATGCCAAAGTAAAAAAAGAAGCGAACCGCTATATACAACGCTGGGAAGATGAAAAAATATCAGTAGAGAATGCAAGATGGGGACCTGTGCTGAAGTTTGGTAAAAAGATTTTGAAATTGAATCTAAAAGCTGACGGTACAAAATATTCTGCTGATGAAGCGGCTCTAATTCCATTAGAAGATATAAAAGCAATGATAGCAGCGCAGGTGCCAAATGCATTTGGGAAAAAGAAGGCGGCACCGAAGAAGAAAGCGGCGGCAAAAAAAGCTGCCCCTAAAAAAGCAGCAAAGAAGAAGGGAAAATAGAAGGGGCTTCTTGTTAAATACAAAAAAATTGTAACTTGGCTTCATGAAAGCAGTACTAAAAAAGGAACCGCAGTACATTACCGACAAAAAAGGGAAGAAACTGTCCGTTGTGATTTCTATTACTGAGTATAAAAAAATGCTGGAAGAACTTGAAGAATTAGAAGATATACGGCTTTATGATGCTGTTAAAGCAAAAAAAGAAAAGTCAATACCCTTTACCCAATACCTGCAACGCCGCAAACAAAAACATGCCTGAGTATATAATCAGCATCACAAAAACGGCACAAAAGCAATTAGACAAACTTCCAGATTCAGTTGCAGGAATACTTATTGAAGCTATACATGATTTAACTTTCAATCCCCGCCCAAATGGATGTAAAAAACTTAAAGGCAGAGATGCTTATAGAATACGAAAAGATAATTTCGGGGTAATCTATGAAATCACAGACAGGATACTAACTGTTGAGGTAATTGCAATTGGTGATAGAAAAGATATTTACGACTAACCATAATTTATGAACCGCACCTACTGGGAAAAAATTGCCCCAACATACGCCGATGAAATATTCGATGTACTTCACAATGACAAGAAAGCATTGATACGTTCTGTAATTAAAAAATATGCATCAAAAAATAAAACTGTAATTGATATTGGCTGTGCCATCGGCAAATGGCTGCCGGTCCTCTCCCCTGCTTTTAAGAAAGTAGTTGCAGTTGATATATCAGCAAAGAACTTGGAAATAGCAC
>JANORJ010000633.1:0-3357 GCA_031415255.1 Chitinophagaceae bacterium
TTACTGTTATTCCGGTCCAATCCCTTTTTATATAGCTTAATAGTACGAAAAGGAACAGTGTTAGCTTTTTTCCAACCAGCACTTACAGCATAGTTTTTATACTCCCGGGCAAAATATTGTTTGTAATAGCGGAGTCCGCCTTGCTTAAATAAAACTTTTTTAGTGAGTACCAGGAGATAAACAACTAATACAATACCGGAAACGATTTTGATGGAGAGTCGGCTTGGCATATAGCAGTAACGAATAAAAAACCGCCGCATTGTACGGGGTTACATTTCTTTCTTGCAGAATAACTTTTCCCGATTCTATAAATATCAGCTTATTTTTTTCCTGTTCCGGCATTACTTATACTAACTAATCATTTTCTTTGCCGGTATAAAAAAATACTATGGCAGGCAAAGCAACCACCCACAACAGAATGAGAATCTGGCACCGCTACCTTGGTTTTTTTCTCGCAGGTATTATGGCGGTATATTCCATTAGCGGAATCGTATTGATTTTTCGGGATACCGATTTTCTGAAACAGAAAAAAAAAATTGAGAATAAACTGGCTGCTAACCTGCCGATAGAAGAAGTAGGCAAACTCATCAAGCTGCGGGATTTAAAAGCAAAATCAGAAAATGGTGATACTATATTTTTTGCCCAAGGCTACTATAATAAAGTAACTGGAGAAGAAAATCACACCGTTAAATCATTACCACTGATAATGGAGAAATTAACACACCTGCACAAAGCCAACACCAAACAACCTTTGTTTTACCTCAATATATTCTTCGGAGTATCGTTATTGTTTTTTGTACTTTCTTCCTTTTGGATGTTTATGCCAAAAACAACTATTTTTAAGAAAGGATTGTATTTTACCCTAGCAGGTATTATTCTTACGGTTATATTGCTTTTTATAAAATAGTTTTCATGTGCAGGATGTTGTCACTAAAAAAATTGATTTTGGAAAATTCGTTAAGGCGTAAAGAATAACAGTCTGCACAGCCAGATGTGGTGCTAAAATAATTATATCTTTAAAGTAATTACTAATAACTGCCTTTCAAATGATAAACAACCTCCGCCAGCAATTTGATACCGATGGATACCTTGTGCTCAACAACTTTACCACAGCTGCTGCCTGCGATGCATTGATGAAAAGGGGACAAGAGCTAGCCATGGAGTATAACTATGATGGGCATCCTTCTATCTTTCAAACCAATGAACAAAGCCGCACCAGCGATGATTATTTTCTTAACTCCGGTGGCAACATCTCTTTCTTTTTTGAAAAAGAAGCGTTTGATCAGGAAGGAAAATTGAAGAATGATCTTTTTCATTCTTTAAATAAAATAGGCCATGCACTGCATGACTTGGATCCAGTGTTTGATGAATTTTCCCGTTCACCTCAAATGAAACAACTGGCTGCAGATCTTGCTTTGGATGATTACCTCGTTATCCAAAGTATGCTCATCTTTAAACATGCCCGGATAGGCGGTGTGGTGGACATTCACCAGGATGCAAGTTTTCTATACACGGAACCAGACTCCTGTATCGGTTTTTGGTTTGCTCTTGAAGATGCTACTACAGAAAACGGTTGCCTGTGGGCCAAACCTGGCGGACATCAAACACCGCTGCGTTCTTGGTTTAGAAGAAAAGATGGTGGCGGTACAGAAATGATAACCTTAGATAATGAGCCTTATTCTATGGAAGGCATGATACCGCTGGAAGTAAAAAAAGGAACTTGTATTGTACTGCACGGATTATTGCCGCATTATAGTTTACCGAATACCAGTGGAAAATCGAGACAGGCTTATTCTATTCATACAATCAACAGGCATGCATACTACCCGGCAACAAACTGGCTACAGCGGGACTTGAATGATGTGAAAGGATTTTAAATTGCAACCCGATAATCATTAGTAAAAGTCACTTCAATGCTTAGTCCATAAAAACAGTTTCATTTGCGGTATCTTCTATTGTCCAGCTTCCTTCTGCCACCTCGGCTTCCAGTTCATCAGCCTCCCAGCCACAGTATCCAATAAAGAGTTTAATATCTTTTGCAGAAAGGGTTTTGTTATTCATGGCGGTAAGGGCTTGTTTAAAATTGCCGCCGAAGTATAAGGAGTTATTAATAATGGTGCCATCGCTTATAATATCGGGTCGTTGGTGTATA
This sequence comes from Chitinophagaceae bacterium, assembly GCA_031415255.1. Lineage (GTDB taxonomy): Bacteria > Bacteroidota > Bacteroidia > Chitinophagales > Chitinophagaceae > JJ008. The sequence continues at coordinate 2,153 of JANORJ010000633.1, forward strand.
AAGAAAATATGCTGCTGATCAACCGGCCCACCATTGTATAACGGAAAGGGAACACTGTGTTTAAACTCTTCCAGTTTATTTAATGCCCGGTGATAAGGTTGGTTGATAATAAATGCCACTGCACCATCATTGTTATGAGTAGAAATGAATAGCAGGCTGTTTTCAAATACCGTGTCTGTTAAGGCAACAGTGCTTTTGAGATATATTCCCGCCCGGATATTCATAGTTAGCTTTCTATATTCAAGCTAAAAATAAAACATCCTTTTCATAAAAGTAATATTGCAAGCTACCACCCAATCATAATACAGTTTTTAAAAGAATTGTTTATCCGTAGTTTGCAACACCAGTTATCAGTAAAATATGTCAGCACCGCAGCACCGCTATTTCATTCTCAACAAACCTTACAATATGGTGTCCCAGTTTGTAAGTTCCCATGCGGTCAACTTATTGGGTGATACAGGTTTCAATTTTCCCGACGGCATACATGCCATAGGCCGGTTAGATAATTTATCCGAAGGCTTATTGATATTAACGACGAATAGAAAAGTGACCCGATTATTATTTGAAGCCAAGACCCCGCATAAAAGAACCTACCTCGTACTTGTCAATCATGCTGTAACGGAAGAACGGTTGCAACAGTTAAGAGACGGCGTCTCCTTCCGCATAAGAGGGGGCGAATATTATACTTCCACTCCTTGCGAGGCAGAAATTATTCTGCAACCGGCAATATCTTTTCCTTCACCCTATGTAATGACAAAAAATATTCCTTACACATGGTTGCGCATTACCCTTACCGAAGGTAAATTTCATCAGGTACGAAAAATGATGGCGGCTATTCATCATCGTTGCAAACGATTAATACGGGTAAGCATTGAAGACCTGATATTAGGCGATCTGCAACCGGGCCGTATCAAAGAAATTGCAGAGAAGGAATTTTTTGAGCTGCTTAGAATTGAGAATTATTAAATGGTTTTACTGCTCTTTACAAATGGACTCCCGGTCCGTAGTATAGGTCATTGGCTGGCGCAAAACAAGACCGGCAACGGCTTAAACGGAGCAAAATCAAAGTAATCTACTTCGAAACATCTGCAGCATATGTATGAATGTTAAAAGAAGGCCTACCTAAACTTCTTATACTAAGTTAGTTGAGGATATTGAAACTAATCTCTTAACATATCAAATCTCTCTGGCATTGTTTATGAAAT
>JANORJ010000634.1:0-2129 GCA_031415255.1 Chitinophagaceae bacterium
CCGGCACCCACACCGAACTGATGGCGCATAACGGCCTCTACCGAAAACTAAACGAAATGCAATTTGAGTTTGGCGTGGTTACACAGTCGCCGAAGTTGGAGGGGTTGGAAGAATAATTTGGGTTACACAGAAGTTCCGTTAATAATATTTATCCTATAAATATTATTAAAATTATTTTGACAATCAGTATTTTATGATTATTTTAGCAGCATAACCTTGTAATCACACATCCACATAACCTTGTAATCACACAGCATAATAACCTTATAATCACACAAAGTTATGTGCCTGTTTAAAATCAGTTCATTAAAGTAAAAGAGCATTATGGCAACACCTGCCGAAAAATTAGCTGACTCACTTGAAGCATTAAAGGCTATTCAGGATAAGAGAATTACTGCCATAAAATCAACCGAATTGAGCAGGATACAGCGGGAACGGTTAGTAAAAAACGGTTTTCTAAAGGAAGTAACCAAAGGCTGGTATATCTCAACACCCGGTGACGAACAACCGGGAGACAGTACTTCCTGGTACGCATCTTACTGGCATTTTTGCGGACAATATTTAGCCGCCAGGTACGGAGATGCTTATTATATATCTCCTGAGCAATCATTACAAATACATTCGGGTAACTGGACCGTTCCCCAACAACTTATAATACGTACTGCAAAAGGAACAAACCACAGCACACCTTTGCCCTATCAAACTTCTTTGTGGCATTGGCAAGTTGTAGTTCCGAAAACTGCTGCATTCGTTACTATCGAAGGAATCAGGATGCTGACATTGCCTTCTTCACTCATACTCTGTACACCAATATTTTTTACTAAAAATCCGACTGATGCAAGAACAGCATTGGCAATGATAAAAGACTCATCTGAAATAACAGGTCTGCTGCTGGAAGGTGGTCATTCTACCATTGCAGGACGGCTTGCTGGTGCTTTCCGTAATATCGGAAGAGACAGAATAGCTGACGACATTCTTAAGACTATGCAAGCTGCCGGATATGATGTAAGAGAAACCGACCCGTTTGCAACTGATACACCTGTTGCATTATCTGCAAGAGAACAATCACCTTATGTAAACCGGATAAAATTGCTATGGCATGAAATGAGAACTGTTGTTATTGCACATTTTCCAACAGCACCGGGGCTGCCTGCGAATCATGAATTATATATGAAGCAGGTAGAAGAAATTTATGTAACAGATGCTTATCATTCCTTATCTATAGAAAGATACCGGGTGACGCCTGAACTAATAGAAAAGGTACGGGGTGGTGCATGGGATAGTGTAAGCAATGCTGAAGATAAAAAGCAGCGGGATGCCATGGCAGCAAGGGGCTACTGGCAGGCCACACAAAAAGTAAGAGACAGCATTAAAAAAATATTAACCGGCAACAACTCCGGAACAGTGGCCGATGCTGAACATGGTGACTGGTACAGAGAATTATTTGCACCCAGTGTTACCAGCGGTTTATTAAAAGCAGCCGATCTGGCTGGCTATAGGGTACAACAAGTTTACATAGGCGGCTCTAAACATGTGCCGGTAAACAATGATGCTGTCCGTGATGTAATGCCGGTACTGTTTGAATTATTAACCAATGAACCCGAGGCATCTGTAAGAGCCGTACTCGGTCATTTCATTTTTGTTTATATACATCCTTATATGGATGGCAATGGCCGCATGGGCCGATTTTTACTGAATGTAATGCTGGCCTCTGGCGGATACCCGTGGACGGTGATACCTGTGCAGGAACGAACAACTTATATGCAGGCATTAGAAAAAGCAAGTGTGGACAGAGACATAGAACCCTTTGCAAAATTTATATCTTATTTGGTGGATGAAGGAATGAAGGGAAGACCGGTAGCCACTATTTAAAATATGCGGCAATTGATTGTGCCAATAAAATTGTATTGATAGATAAAGGCATTGTAAGCGAAGCCGGCACCCATACCCAACTGATGGCGCATAACGGCCTCTACCGAAAACTGAATGAAATGCAATTTGAGTTTGGCGTGGTTACACAATCACCAAAAGTGGAAGAGTTGGAAGAATAATATATTATGTGCCGGACTGAAGTTCTGATGGCAATAGTTACTCCAGTAAATATGTTTAAAATTGTTTTGACAATCAGT
>JANORJ010000635.1:0-2153 GCA_031415255.1 Chitinophagaceae bacterium
TTGTTGATATTCGAAAAGTTGGTCACAGAAAAAATATATACAAATAAGCCTATAGCTTACCTGCCTTTTTAAGTTGTTTTTTTGCAATATCCCAGGCAACTTTCTTTTCATCCTTCCTTGCTTCAGCAATTACCACATCCATCAGGTCTTCAAACTTATTCGGATTCTTTGCAATTTCTTTTACATCAATCTGAAGAATTTGCTTGTTATTGCTTTTGTCTGTTAAAAAAGTAACTCCTTTCATTTCCATCTGTTTCAACAAAGCTACAAAATATGTTTTAGACCCATTCTCCGCTCCGGAGGATTCTTTGTGGGAGCAAAGGAAATCCCCGAAATCCTTTTAAATCAGCTTAATCAGTAGCTATCTTTGCCCTCCTTAAAATTCACCAATGTTCAACAAACGAATCCGAATAAAAGAACTCCTTTCACAAGAACCAACCAACCAAACGGTAACAGTAATGGGTTGGGTGCGAACTTTTCGAAACAACCAGTTTATAGCCCTCAATGATGGAAGCACTAATAATAACCTGCAGATAGTAGTAACACTCGGCAGCCAGGAAGATGAATTACTGAAACGAATCACTACATCTGCTTCATTAAAAGTAACCGGTACGGTGGTTGCCTCATTAGGCAAGGGACAAAAAATGGATTTGAATGCAACGGACATTGAGATACTTGGCGATAGCGATGCAGAAATTTATCCGCTGCAACCAAAGAAACACAGCCTTGAATTTTTAAGAGAAATTGCCCACTTACGTTTTCGTACTAACACATTTGGTTCGGTATTCCGGGTGCGTCATGCACTGGCTTTTGCAATTCATAAATTTTTTAATGATAAAGGGTTCTTGTACATGCACACACCTATCATTACGGGTAGTGATGCAGAAGGTGCCGGTGAAATGTTTAAAGTAACCACACTGCCTTTTGATGAAACACCAAGAACGGAAGAAGGTGCTGTTGATTTTTCAAAAGACTTTTTTGGAAAAGCAACCAACCTTACTGTTAGCGGACAATTGGAAGGCGAACTTGGTGCCACAGCCTTTGGTGATATTTATACATTCGGTCCCACATTCCGGGCAGAGAACAGTAACACGACGAGACATCTTGCAGAGTTCTGGATGATAGAACCAGAAATGGCTTTCTCTGATCTGGAAGACAATATGAACCTTGCAGAAGAATTCATCAAGTATATTATTAAATATGCGATGGATAACAACAAGGAAGATTTAGAATTCCTTGCACAGCGATTAGCGGAAGAAGAAAAACAATTGCCGCAAGACAAGCGAAGTGAAATGGGATTGGTGGAGAAATTAGAATTTGTACTCAACAATAATTTTGAACGTATCACTTACACCGAAGCTATTGATATATTAAGAGAGAGTAACCACAACAAGAAAAAGAAATTTCAATATCCCATCACCGGCTGGGGAATGGACTTGCAAAGTGAACATGAAAGGTATTTGGTAGAAAAGCATTTTAAAAAACCGGTTATACTTTCCAATTATCCAAAAGAGATAAAAGCATTTTACATGCGGCAAAATGATGATGGAAAAACCGTTGCTGCCATGGATATCCTTGCTCCAGGCATTGGAGAAATAGTTGGCGGCAGCCAAAGAGAAGAACGTTTTGATAACTTACTCGACCGCATGAAAGAAATGAATATACCCGAAGAAGAACTATGGTGGTATCTCGATACAAGACGCTTTGGCACGGTGCCCCATGCTGGCTTCGGGTTGGGTTTTGAAAGATTGGTTCTCTTTGTTACCGGCATGACGAATATAAGAGATGTAATTGCTTTTCCAAGAACGCCGGGTAGTGCGGAGTTTTAAAACCCTAATCCAGACGAAGGGAAAAAATGTTAGAGGTGCAGCAACGCACCTTTTTTTTATTTACTACCCTGTGCTGGGTATGGCATTGGCGGTACAATAGACTACCTTGTATAATTACACACTTCAAACTTTTTCATGAAAGTCATTGTGCTGCTATGTTCGTTATTAATGAGCTCCTTTTTTGCACATTCACAAACATGGGAGCAATTAAACGATAGCCTTCTTCATTATTACAATAAGGGTGAGTTTGAAAAGGGAATAATAGTTGGAGAAAAAGCAGTTATTACAGCAAAGAAACAGGTTGGAGAAAATCATCCAGACTAT
>JANORJ010000636.1:0-2126 GCA_031415255.1 Chitinophagaceae bacterium
GTCCACCATGTTTTTGCTGCACCCGAGGGTGATGATATTGACCTTGTCTTGCTTTAGAACGCAAAGGTTATACCAAATTCTTATAAAAGGTGAATTTAAGGGGTTACTTTTGCAATTATTTTTATGAAGACAAGAACTCTCAAAAAAGACAAAGTAAACATCATCACCCTTGGGTGCAGTAAGAATATGGTAGATAGCGAAGTGCTGAGTGGTCAGTTGCTTGCCAATGAGATTGATGTGGTGCATGAAAACAAAAAGTCTGACCACAATATTGTGGTAGTAAATACCTGTGGTTTTATTGAAAAGGCGAAAGAAGAAAGCATCAACACCATCCTTGACCAGGTAGAACTGAAAAGAAGAGGAAAAATTGACAAAGTATATGTTACTGGTTGCCTCAGCGAACGATATAAAAATAATCTCGAAGCCGAAATACCTGAAGTGGATGCTTATTTCGGAACGATGGAATTGCCGCTTATTTTAAAACAGTTTGAAGCAGATTATAAAGTAGAATTGATTGGCGAAAGACTGTTGGCCACACCCCAGCATTATGCGTATCTCAAAATTTCTGAAGGTTGCAATCGTACCTGTTCATTTTGTGCCATTCCATTAATGAGGGGGCAGCATGTAAGCAGACCAATGGATGAATTGGTGAAAGAAGCAGAAAGTTTAGTAAGAAAAGGAGTGAAAGAGATAATGCTAATTGCACAAGAACTTACTTACTACGGATTAGATATTTATAAAAAAAGAATGCTGCCCGACCTCTTACATAGGTTGGCGGATATAGAAGGATTACACTGGATAAGATTACACTATGCGTATCCTTCCAAATTTCCATTAGAGATATTAGATGTAATAAGACAACGGGATAATATTTGTAATTACCTCGATATGCCTTTGCAACATGCGGCTAACAATATGCTGAAAGCAATGAAACGGCAGATTACAAGAGAGGAGATGGAAGACCTTACAGCCGCCATCCGTGAAAGAGTGCCGGGTATTTGTTTACGTACAACATTGATTGCTGGTTTTCCCGGGGAAACTCAGGATGATATAGAAGAGCTGAAAGAATTTTTGCAACGGCAACGGTTTGATAGGGTGGGAATCTTCACCTACAGTCATGAGGAAGGCACCAGTGGCTTTGCCTTAACTGACGATGTGCCTGCTGAAGAAAAAGAAAGAAGGGCACAGGAAGTGATGGAAGTGCAGCAGGAAATTTCTTTTGAACTGAACCAGGAAAAAATTGGCAAAGAATTTAAAGTATTGATAGATAAAAAAGAGTCTGGCCGTTATCTTGGCCGCACCGAATTTGATTCAGTAGAAGTGGATAATGAAGTAGTAATTAAATCTACAAAAAAACTTCCCATTGGTGAATTTGTAAAAGTAAAAATCACCAAGGCATATGATTATGATTTGGAAGGAGAAGTAATAGCTAGCTGATTTTAATGTGGATGTTTTGTGTTGTGATAATGTTCCTGTAAAAGGTCACGGCCAAAATCACCATAGAAATCCCGCCAAACTGAATGAATATGATTAGCATTGTTCTGCGTATTGTCAAGCTCAATCATAAAATTTTTCCCCTGAAGGCGGTAATAATGTGGCTGGCCGGGTTCAGTAGATCCAGCCCAGCCAAAACGTAAGTCATTTATGTCTTCGTCTGCAATCTTCTTTCTTCTCTTTTCTGCAAGTATGGGTGGCATATTGGAAAGATAAGCTCCCAATAACTTATCCATTTGCTTTTTCTGGTCATCGTTCATCTCTTTCACAAAAATTCCTACTGGTAAAAGTGGTCTAGTTTCAGATGCGTTGAATGTAACAATTTCAATAGGAGCCTGTTGCTGGAAAATTACTTTTTCTCTTTGTGTAGCAGTCATCATATTTACTAATGTAAAAGCTTCATCTTCTTCATTCTTTAATGCTCTGAAACCCTTTCGTGGCCCTTCTTTTACTTCAGCAGGATTTGTACCCATGAACAAAGGTGTGAAAACAACTTGGTGATTAACGATGGTGAAATTGAGTGAAAGATGATGCCCTTCAAATTTCCAACCCCAAGCGGAATCTTTTCCGGGCATTCCAAAAAATGAAACAGCATATAAACCTTCGTCTCGCCGGTCATTTTTTTCCAGATC
>JANORJ010000637.1:0-2270 GCA_031415255.1 Chitinophagaceae bacterium
GACTCTGCATCTCAGCGGTTAATCTTATTCAACATTTATCCTCACACCTTCTGAATGCGAAGTAAACTCCGGTGCATACATGCACTGTATGGTTGTAATGCCATTGCTAAAGTTACCAGCATGGGTGGCAAACAAAGTGTACTCAAACACATACGTTCCTTTTCTCAGATAACTGAAAAAGAAATTTGTACTTGCATCTTTAGTGCTTTCGTAATAACCTAACCCGCCCTGGTATTTATAGCCACTGAGTACATTCACTGGTTCAAGTGCTGAAGCCCTCATGTCTTTCATGTGAACATATTCCATATCACGGTCAACACGGAGTTCAACCCTTACTTTTATTTTGTCGCCTACTTTAATAGCATCACCATCATTTACCGGGGTAATGACAGGGCCACGGTCGGTATTTTTTTCTACAAACAATTTTTTAGAAAGTTTTAATGGAGTAACCGCTGTAGTTATTTTATCTAGGTCTTCAAAATACTGCCAGTAGATGCCGCCCCATGAGGCCCCCCCGCCCCCCGAGGGGGGGATCTTAGAGTCCGTAACTGTAACAGTTACTTTACCCATTTCAGGATTGACTTTTGTTCCTTCAATTGTTTTTTTGAAATAACCTGTGCCAGCTTCCTGCCCTGCATCGGTTGATTTAATAGTGGTACTACCTAATTTAATTTCAACAACTGGTTCATTACTTAGCCATTCAGTTCCCTGTAGCAATAATGCATAACAAGCTTCTGCGGTAGCTTTTGTCGTCTTCCAGTTATTGGTTTGTTTGTTTTTTAATAACCATGTTCTTAAATCATCAACGGTTTTTGTATCATTACCTGCTTCCTGAAAAGCTTCTATTAACAGGGCTTGTGTTTCTATCGGAGCCTGATACCAGAACCAACCGTTAGTCTGGTCTTTCCAGTACATGCCCAACTCTTCGTTGGTAATAGATTTTTCTTTCAGCGACTTTAAAATTGCAGCCGGCGTTTTTGCATCATCCGTTCTGTAGAGTGCTAAAGCAATCATGCCTTGCATGTATTTACTCTGACCAACCCAGTACTGCTGCGCCTGTTTGTAATAATAATTGTAGGCTGTTTGTGATGCCGCATCAATTTTATATTTAGGAAAGAAACTCCTCATGTACAGATACTGAATTTGTGTGTAACCGATATTCTGTTGTTTCAGGTTTGCCTTGTACTTAATTAAATAATCGTAATCTTCTTTAATTTTTCTATCGAGGTAAGGAATTGCTGTTGATAAAATGGCTTTCAGTTTAGCATCCTGTCCTGCTGCAATGCCTTTTAACTTTTTCAGGTGACCAATACCAGTTGTAATATATTGAGTCATGTAGCGATCATCTGGTCCGCCGGTAAACCATACAAAGCCACCATTGCTGCTCTGCATTTGTTTCAGCTTATCATAAGAACTGTTTAATTGTTCTGTCATTTTTATCATGTCGAACAGCAACGCAATATTTCTTTTTTGTTCTGCTTCATTTTTTGCCTGTAACACCCATGGGGTTTCTTCCAGCAATACTGCTTTCAGTTCCTGGTTTTTTTGCAGGTTAGACATTAATGCAGCGGTGTCTTTTATTTTCCATTTTTCAAACACCTGTTTGATGCGGGGCGATGAGTTAGAAATAAAACTGGCCAAAGAATTTGCATAATACCTGTTCCATGTTTGTTCTGCACAATCGTAAGGATACTCCATGAGGTAAGGCAGTGCCTGCACCGCATACCAGGCAGGATTGCTGGTGTATTCAATTGTTAGTGCATGGTTTTGTAAGGTTTCACTCTTGCCGCTATTTAATAATTTTTCAAAAGTGAAATTCTTAGTACCGGTTCCCCTCATTGGTAACGACATTGTTTCTGTTACCAGCATTCTGTTGGTGAGCACTGGCATTGCATTTTCTTCCCCGTCACTATAGTTACCTGCTTTTGCAATTATTCTCCATTGCAATGCTTTATTAAACTGGTAAGGCACTTCAATCGGAAATTTCACCACTTCACTTTGTCCGGCTGCTACGGTGAAGTATTGATTAGCTACCATATTACGGAACATACCATCAACCGGTTCATTAGTAGCTGCATCAAATAATTGAAACTGTGCCGTGCCTGTCAGTTCTTTATCAGTAAGGTTTACAATCTTGGAACTGAATTCTATTTTATCACCTTCTCTTAAAAACCGTGGTGCATTTGGCTGTACCATCAATTCTTTTTGTGTAACAATTTCTTTGGTGCTGCTGCCAAAAGCTGCTTCTTTTGTATGTGCCAATGCCATGA
>JANORJ010000638.1:0-5662 GCA_031415255.1 Chitinophagaceae bacterium
GCAATATGAGGAACAACTACTTTTTCTACCGAGAAGCCCGGTTCTAATTGTGCAGAAGAAAATGGATAATTGATATAACCTATATTAATACCGAAGTAAGCATTCTTTAAACCAAAAGGATATTGTATTCTTTTTTCGCCGGGCTGTGCAGAAGCAGAAAAGATTGTCAGCATAAAAACAGCTGTTACTAAAAGAGTACGAAATATTTTTCCGGGCAATATTTTCATTTGTAATTAAAGTATTTGTTTCACTTCCCAATCGCTATCGTTCCGACCGGTGCCGTTAGACATTACAACCATCCGGGCATTATACCCTTTTGCAATTTTTCCATGTTCTTTCATTCCCAAAATTTTTGCAGGATACAAACTGCACATCCGCAATGCTTCACCCAATTCAATATCTACGAAGTTAACCAGGTTTTGTACTGCTTTAGCCATTGTTAATGCAGAGCCACTTAGAATATTTCCTGCTTCAAACTTATCTCCCACCTGTTGGTGTTGGTAATACCCTTCCGTGGTATCGGTTACTGCATCGGTAATAACAAATAGTCTTTCTTTCATTATCTGTTTAGCAATACGTATCGCTGCATAGTCCACATGATGGCCATCAGGAATAATGCTGGCCATTACTACATTATCATCCATCGCAGCACCTACTAGTCCCGGTTGCCGGTGCTGCAGGGGACTCATCGCATTATACAAATGAGTGACGGCAGTAATGCCATTGGAAAATCCTGTTTTTGCTTCATCATAAGTGGCATTGCTATGTCCGGCTGAAATAATAATGTGGTGTGACAGAATCAAATCAATCACTTCCCTGCTGCAAACTTCCGGCGCAAGGGTTATCATCCGGATAACGCCTTGTCCATAATTCAATAATTCTTCTGCTTCTTTTATTGTTGGCGGGTGAATGATTGATTCAATATGTGCTCCACGTTTTATTGGATTTATCCAAGGCCCTTCAAGATGTAATCCCAGAATTCCTTCTCCGCCCTTGCCCCAATAATTTTTAACTGCATCAATACATTTATAAACAACTTCTTTGGTAATGGTAGCAACTGTCGGCAAGCAAAAAGCAGCACCTCCTTTTTCGCAATGGTCTTTCAATTTTATTAGTGAATCTTCTTCAGGATAAACAGCCAGCAATTTTCCATTAGCTCCATATATCTGCAAATCAATAAAGGCAGGGGCGATGAAACAATTGTCAAACTGCTGAACATGGCTTGAAGATGATAGCGACGAAAGAGGTATTAACTCTTTAATTACGTTATTCTCAACCACAACAGCATGATTATTTAACCAGGCCTCCCCGGTAAAAATTCTGTCTGCTATGTATGTAGTTGAAGTTGCCGCCATCGTTACGAACAAAGATATTACTTGCAATGTTCTTTCCGCAGCTTCCATTTTTCGCAGGACATTTCTATAATCACTTCTTTTACTGCTTCCAGGATTTTCTTCATTTTGTTATCCTGAATTTCACGGCTATACTGGTGAAGGTGAATAAGAGAGGAAGCGGGGATTTCTACATAACTATACTTCATGTCGTTGCTTTGCGGTTCTGTAAAGCGGAGATAGAGCTTTTTATTCCAGGAGTCGCAATAGTTGGCTCTTGCAACAAAATAACCGGCGGCAAAATGAAAGACCGTATCATAGCGATACCAATGATGAAGTTGTACTTTTTCTGTTCTGCTGGTCAGAAAATCATCATAATACAAAAAACTGCAGGTATCATACATTGGTTTACCTGTTCCGAAAGTAGTGTCAACAATCAGATTTTTATTTTCATCCACCAGCACCGGTTTCATCTTATAGATTTCTTCTTTCGCCACTTCTGTTTTCAGGAGTACAAGACCGCTGCAATCCCAGGGGCAATGCTGTGCTTTCGCAGCCACTGTTAATATTAATATCATAGAAAGAAATACACAGCGCATTAAAATACTTTTACTAAAGATAGCAAGTCTTTACAGAGGGTCGTATCCGTGTTTGACGGTATTTCTATCCTGCGATAAAGCGGTAGCCAACTCCCTTAATAGTAAGTATCTCCAGTGAGGGGTCTTCTTTTAAATAACTACGGACTTTAGTAATATAAACGTCCAGATTGCGGCTGTTAAAGAAAGAATCATTTCCCCACAATAAATTAAGAATGTCCTTTCGATCAATAATGCCTGATCGGTTTTCATATAATAATTTCAGTAATTCACTTTCCCGGTATGAAAGTTTGCGTTCATCTTTTCCATTACTCAATACTTGGCGGTTGAGTTGAAAAGTATATTTTCCCATAACAACAGTGCCACCATTTATTTTTTGTGAACCTTCCTGTTTATTTTTCAGCAGGTTTTGTAGCCGTACAATCAGCTCTTCCATGCTAAATGGCTTTCGTATATAATCATTGCCACCCAATGAAAATCCTTTTACCACATCCTCCGTTTGTGTTTTAGCAGTCAGGAAAATAATCGGCACTTCTTCATCCAGTGCCCTTATTTCATCAGCAATAGTAAACCCATCTTTATTGGGCAACATAATATCCAGTACACAGATATCTGGTTTTGTCGCGGGGATGCTGTGTATTTTTTTGAAAAGTTCTGTCGCTTTTGCCCCGTCACTTTCCATAATGACTTCAAAGTCCCGGCTCTCGAGGCTTTCCTTTACGATCTTACCGAGAAACAATTCATCTTCCACATAAAAAACTTTTGTCTTACTCATGGTTGTTGTTTGGTAAAATTTACAATCCGATTGTGACAACCATAGAGTTTTTTTGAACCACATAGGCAAATAGGAACATAGATTTCCACATAGTAAACTATGTATTTTCTTCTATTGTGTACTATGTGGCTATGTGGTTCCATTTCAAGATTGTTATATGCGGGTAGTTACTTTTGGCAAAATGATGGTGAACCTTGTTCCTAGTCCGGGCTGGCTATCCACCGAAATAATCCCACCATGTTTCTTCACCACATGCGCCGCATAGCTGAGGCCAAGACCATATCCCTTCGTATTATGTTTATCCCCCGATGGTGCCCGGAAGAATTTTTCAAACACTTTGTTTTGATATTCCTGCGGAATGCCGATACCATTATCTTTTATACTTAGTTCCACATTTTGTTCATCGCCATTTAGTTCAATCTGGATAGATGGGTCGCCGTTGCTGTATTTTATGGCATTATCAACCAGGTTGAATACTACACTTAATAAATGCAAGTTATCGCCCTGTAAGGTAAGGTCACCATTTTGAGTAACTGAAACCCTTGCATTATTTTTTTCTAATTGCAACCGTAATGAGGAAGTCACTTCATCCACAATATCTTTTAAATTCAGTGATTCATATTTTAATTCAATTTCTTTTTTCTCAAACATAGAAAGCTTCAGCACTTTATCCACCAGCAGGCCAAGCCGCTGCAGTTCATTGGAAGAAATATCAAGATATTCTTTTGTCCGTTCTGGGTTATCAATAGCATTAAAATTTTTTAATGCTTCTATCGCAACCCCAACAGTAGCTATCGGTGTTTTTAATTCATGGGTGATGTTGCTGATAAATTCATTTTTCATGGCTGCCAGTCGCCTTTGTTTTAACAGGCTCCGGTAAAGCAATACAAAAGAAAGAATAGTAATGCCCAGCAAAAGGATAGAGAATAAAATGGGCTGTAAAATTTGCTTCAACAGGTAAGAAAATGTATTCCCTGTTTTCAGTTTATACGTAACGGGATTAGCAAGACCCACGGTTACTTCATTATAAGCAGGTGCATCGGAAACACTGGCACTGTCTGCCTGAGTTATTGAAAAAGGGATATTTATCTTTTCTGCTTTCAATGCTGTTGAAAAAGCCGAATCAATCTCGGTCAGTCGCAAGGGTTCTTGCAAAGAATCTACGCCATATAATAAGCTGAAAATACCATCACCATTTCCATGTGAGCCTTGAATTTGACGGTCAATCTTAATGGAATTTTTGTCCTGCCCTGTGGAAGTTTCTTTCATAGAAATAGTAATCATGCCGGGCTTTTCACCTAAATTCTTTTTCAACGAATCCTGTAGTTTGCCCCTGATAACATTGATAGTAGAAACAATTTCTTGTTTTGGTTCAATGCGAACACTAACCTGCTCCCCGTTTTTTTCATGCATTATTATTTTCATTTTTCCCTTGCTGCTATCTCTTCCATTCCAAATTGTTCCGTCCAGTTTTAGTTTAGCCACCTGCAACTGCAATATTGTTTCCCGAAAAGCCATTTCCGTTTTTATTGTCAACGACTTTTTTTCCCGAGCATAGTTTTGCTTCAGCCAGTATAGCTGGAAGCCGGTGATGCCGAGTATGGCAACACCCATTAAAACTGCTAATGAACTGGATTTCTTCATGTAATGCTTTACCATAACAAATGTAAATCAATGTTGGCGGTACTTGCAGCGGTTTTAACCTTTATTAACCTTAATGAAAGGTGGCTTAACTTATCTTGCGTTTCCGCTTGTTTACTTTTGGTCTTAAATAAAATAAATTATGAAAAAAATATTGATTGCCGGTTGTGCCTTCTTATCAGTAAGCCTGGTGCAAGCACAGCAAAAACAAGGTGTGGTGCTGTATGAAAGAACTTCACAAATGCAAATTCGTTTTAGTGATAGCCACGGTGGCTTGGAACAACAAATGCCGAAAATAAGAACTGATAAATTTGAATTGACCTTCGGTAATAACCAATCGTTGTGGAAATCTGCAGAAGAAGACGACAACGGCACCACGGATATAAGTGGTGGCGATGGTGGTGGTATGCAAATCCGCATGGTAGTAGCCGGCAATAATGATGTGCTCTATAATAATTTTGAAACCGGCAAAAAAACAGAGAAGAGAGAAGTGATGGATAAAGCATTTATCATAGATGACAGTATCCGTTCTTTAAAATGGAAAATGACAGGTGAAACAAAAACAATTCTAAATATGCCTTGTATGAAGGCAACTACCACTCGTACCAGCACCCGTACCATGATGAATATGGACAATGGGAAAATGGAACGCAAAGAAATTCAGGATACTTCTGTTATTGTTGCCTGGTTTACAACAAACATTCCTGTTTCGGCGGGGCCTGCAGAGTTTCAGGGACAATTACCCGGTTTAATTTTAGAAATGGATATTAAAGACGGTACCCAACTTTTTAAAGCAATCAGCATTTCTGAAAAAGCTGACCTTGCAGTTATAAAAGAACCAACCGGTAAAAAACATTACACCCCTGAAGAATTTAAAAAAGAAAGGGAAAAGATGATGGAAGAAATGAACCGAAACAACCAAGGGGGCAACAGGATAATAAGAATGCAATAATAAATAAATCAACTGTTGGAAAACCCTTTGCAAATGCAAAGGGTTTTTTTATTGTAATGACTTCGGCAGGTTTTATCTTTAATGATATGATGCAAAAAGAATTTGCCGATAAGGTAGCTGAGATTGTAAAAGACGATAACAATGTTATTGGTCTTGCAGCTGCCGGTTCATTCATTACCAATGAACTGGATGAATTTTCTGATGTCGACCTGATTCTTATTACCAAAAAGAAAGTTTCGGATGATAAAGAAAAAATGCTGGACTATGCCCGCAACTTTGGCGATTTTATTTCCGGTTTCACCGGTGAACATGTGGGGGAGCCGAGGCTGCTGGTTTGTTTATATGATAATCCGCTGCTGCATGTTGA
>JANORJ010000639.1:0-1990 GCA_031415255.1 Chitinophagaceae bacterium
GGTATGGGGAGGTTATTCATGGATAGTATCCGGAGTATTGTTGAATCATACGAAAAGGAAGACCGTGCAGTATTACAAGACTCTAATGCAAAAAGAGGACTGGCAGCAAAAATAACCGCCAAACTTTTTATTACACTGGCAGCAATATTTATTACAGGACTGGTTGTTGTTTTTTGGCGCATTGGCAGTGGGCTAAAACAACGGGAGAGATATGAGCAAAAAATTTCTTACCTCGCAGGGCTTACCGAAAAAACGAGTGATGCTTTCTTCTCCATTAATCTGGAAGGAGTAATAGTCAGTTGGAATAAAGGGGCTGAAGATATTTTTGGGTACACCAATGACGAAGCGATAGGAAAATTTTTTCCGGACATTACCAGCAGCGGCAACATTAAACAACAAATAGCTGCAATAGTTGCAAAGGTACCCTTTAAAGGCAGTCTTGATTTAGAAGCTATTAATTATAATAAAAAAGGTGAAGAAATACATTGTCTTTCATCCGTTACTGCATTAAGAAATGAAACTGGCAAAGTGACCGGATATGTGGTAGTACTTCGGGATGTTACCCAACGGAAAAAGAATGAAGAGCTATTAAAAAAATTTAATGAAGAACTTACCGGGCAGGTGAAAGCGAAAACAGCTGAGATAAACCATTCCAACGAACGGTTTGAAATGATTAGCCGCACTACAAACGATGCCATCTGGGAGTGGAATCTTGAATCTGGTGCAATGTGGGGAAATGAAACACACCAGTATCTCTACGGATTAACAATGGCAGATCCTGTTCCCGATGAGATAGAATGGGCAGAAAGAGTTCATCCGGATGAGAGGGAAGCAATGATCAAGAAACAAAACGATGCAATTGCCTCAGGTGCTAATGTGTTTATAACCGAATATCGCTTTAAGACTGAAAAAGATGGATACAGAAATATTTATGACCGGTGCTATATAGTTCGTAATGAAGAAGGCAAAGCTATCCGGATGCTTGGAAATATGATGGATATTACCGAACGGAAGAGTATAGTGGCTGCATTGCAGGAAAGCGAAGAAAAATATCGTACAATGATTGAACAGGCATCAAACGCTATCCTTATTCTTGATGATGAAGGAAAGTACGTTGGTGTAAATCCGGCCGGGTGCTTAATGGTTGGTTACACACTAAACGAAATGTTGGCCTTGTCAGTAACAGATATGCTGCCGGAAGGGGAATTACCAACGACTATTTTACGAGGGGATGAATTAAAATCAGGCCAGACAGTTGTAAGAGAAAGAAAATTGAAAAAAAAGAACGGCGAACTGATAGATGTGGAAGCTAGTTATAAAAGGCTTTCAAACGGATATACCCTTGTAATTGCAATCGACATAACAGAACGTAAAGAAGCCGCAGAAAAAATTATAAAAGAAAAAGAACTTGCTAATTCAGCCATTGATAGTTTGCCAGGGGTTTTCTACATATTTGATAAAGACAGAAAGTTATTGAAGTGGAATAAAAATTTTGAAACAGTATCCGGCTACAGTGCCAAAGAGATTACACAAGT
Source organism: Chitinophagaceae bacterium (assembly GCA_031415255.1). GTDB lineage: Bacteria > Bacteroidota > Bacteroidia > Chitinophagales > Chitinophagaceae > JJ008. The sequence goes on from JANORJ010000639.1 coordinate 1,536, forward strand.
AAAACCACTTGATTTTTTTGCCGAAGAGGATAGAGAACTGGCGCAGCGAACCTTTGAAGATATATTCACCAAAGGCTCGGCAGAACTGGAAGCCCATTTTCTAACAAAGAAAGGAGAAAAGATACTTTACTTCTTTACAGGACGTGGCATTAATTATGAAGGTAAGCCCTGTATGCTGGGTACAGGAATAGATATTGCAGAACTTCGGAAAACACAACAGAATTATGCAACATTGGTAAACACTGTAGATGGTATAGTGTGGGAGGCGGATGCACAAACATTCCAATTTAGTTTTGTAAGCCAGCAAGCTGAACGGCTATTGGGGTATCCGATAGAACGTTGGATAAATGATGCTTCTTTCTGGGCTGATCATATACATCCCGAAGATAGAAACTGGGCGGTAGAATATTGCACAAGCAGTACCCAAATGAAAAAAGCTCATGAATTTGAGTATC
>JANORJ010000640.1:0-4433 GCA_031415255.1 Chitinophagaceae bacterium
ATCAAAATCGGCACCGGTAAGAACGAAATTTATATTTTTATAGGCCTCATCAACATACAACATACAGGATGGTTCACTATTATATACATTGAATGCCTGAAATGCAGCAGGTAATAAAAGGCTTTTATTGAAATTAAAAGAAATAGTATTATAGCCAAGTATAAAAGCAAGCCACCTTAATTTTTTTAAAACGATTGGAGATACCTTTTCATAATCACTAAAATCTCCAATCCATAATACATCTGTTAGTTTTATCCATATCACAACACCGTCGATTTTAATAAAATATTTATCTGTCGTTTTTTTATAAGAAAGATAATTAGCATCACGATTTACTTTTGCATAATCCGTTTGAACAGTGTTGTGAAAAGATGCGGCGTCAACTGTTCTGCTCCGCAAAACTCTCCTTACATAGGACGAATAAATGTTTTTTAGCAACCGCACTTTACGGGCAACTTTAGCAAGCGGAAATGTTTTCAATTTCAGTTTTAAATCCCAACGTACTATTTCATCCACTTTTGTCCATCCAAGTTTATTTACAGTGGCGGGATAAGAATTTTCATTGGGCTGACTGATTAGTATTTTAACTCCTTCATTTTTACAGGCAAGTTGTGTTGTCTCTCCCAGTAAAATAAATAAACCTTTTTTCCGGTGTTGACTATGCGTCATGGTGTCTCCCCGCTGTGCTGCCTGTACCGCTTCGCCATTTATAATTGCTTTGAATGGAAAAACACCACAATACCCGGCAGGAGTATTGGTGGATTTGTGTATGGCTATAAAACCAATTGACCGCATACCTAATGCAGTGGTATCAAATCTTTTTTCAATTTCAGTAGCGGAGATAGTTACGTCGAAGGCATCTGCATAAAGGACAACTAACAAGGGATAATGTTCTGGAACTACTCTTTCTATCGAGTATTCTTCCCGCAGGGGGCTATCGTCTGATACTGAACTTGCGGTCATATATTCAAACTTAGTTTATTCTGCATAAAAAAGCCGCCCTTTGCGGCGGCTTTTTTGTAAACGTCAATAGTGTCATATTAAAATCCTTTCTTCTCTATTTTCTTTCCGTCTGCATCCAATTCAATTATTTCGTAACCTAATTTCTTCACCCCTTCCAAAATTTTTGCTTTATCACCCACCAGCAAAATATTCATCTTGTCGGTATTCAGCATTTTTTTGGCTACTGCATTTATTTCTGCTTTGGTCAGTTTAGCCAGTATTTTATTTTGCTGATCTACATAGTTGGCCGGTAAATTATAATTAAGAATGCGGCCGATGAAACCAGCTTTTTGTAAACCTGTTTCATATAATAACGCATCCCGCTGTCCTAATGAATTTTTCATAAACTTCAACTCAGCATCTGTCACACCATTCTCCTGATAGTTTTTTAATTCATTCATTACTTCCACCAACGCACTATCAGTAGCATCGGCACGGATGCCGGAACTAAATTCAAAATCACCAGTGTATTCATTAGCGGTAAAAGAACTGCGGGCACCATAGGTCCAGCCTTTATCTTCCCGAAGATTAAGATTTAAGCGGCTGTTGAAATCGCCACCTAATCCATAATTCATTAATCTTGATTTGTAGTAATCGCCGGTAGCATCATATTTTACACCAGTAGCATAGCCCACACGAAACTGCGATTGAGCTGCTTTTGGAACATCTACCATGTACACTTTTGTTTTATCAACTACTGAAGCCGTTGCATTTACTTTTGGCAAATCAATTTTCTTATTCGGCAGTTTGTTCAGAAAAGTCAGCTTGGGCAATATCTCTTCCTGCTTTACATCACCCACTACTACTACTTTCACACCTTTTGATGTCATGTAATTTTTGTAATAGTTTTCAATGTCTGTCAACTTCATGTTTTTCATGGTGTATTCTGTTCCTGCTTCACTCATACTAAGAATACTGTTGGGACCATAATTAACTTTTGCAAAAACAGCATCGGCTACAGATGCAGGGTCGGCCTTGGTCTGTTTGAAATTTTCAAGATTTTGTTTTTGTATCCGGCTGAAAGCAGATTCTGTAAACTTTGGATTAAACATTCTTTCCTGAACCAGTTCCAGTGTTTTGTCCAGATTTTTTTTCAATGTTTGAATATTAAACGTAATGCCATCAAAGCTGCTGCCGATAGAAACATTACTACCCAATTTTTGCAATGCTACTGCCATTTGTTCTGCCGTATAATTTTTGGTGTCTTCATTCATCATGTCGGCAAACATATCGGCAAGGCCAATCTTCGCTGTATCATTTGCCTGTAACAGATGACCACCGGGAATAGTGATCGTTAATGTTACCGTTGGTATTTCTGTAGTTTCTGTGCCAATCATCCGCACACCATTTGGCATATCTTTTCTCCAGAACTTTGGCACTTTTACCGTTGGGTTAGCACCAATGCCCGGCGTTTTGCTACGATCAAAATTATCTTTTGCTTTTGTATATTTTAAACCAGCATAACCATAATCCGGTGCATTATATACAGAAGAATCAATTTTATAATTATCAACAGCGGCAATCATTTTTTCCTGTCCTTTTGGTAGCACACTCAGGAACACCGCATGTTTGCCTTTAATGTATTCATTGTACACTCTCATTACATCTTCTTTAGTAACGGCAGCATACATTTTTATCAGGTCAGCAATTTTATTTGGATTACCAGCAAAGGTTTGAAAAGCGGCCAGCTGCGAAACTTTACCAGCTACACTTTGAAGTCCATTGATTTGTTGTGCTTCAATACCACCTTTAAATTTGGCCACATCATCATCAGTAACACCTCTTGCTTCAAATGAATCTAATGAACTACGGAACAGGCTGTCAATTTTTGCCAGCGACTTACCGGGTGAAGGAACTAACTGAAACATCATTTCGCCAGACAGTTCTGATAATTGGCTGAAAGTATTTGTTTGTAAAGCCAATTGTTTTTTTACTAATTGCTGATACATGACAGAGTTCTTTCCTTGGCCAAGCACTTGTGCAAGACAAGCCAATGCACCCATATCCTTATGATAATTGGGAACCGTAGGAAACACTACTAACAGTAAAGGAAGTTTTGCATAATTGTCTGTATAAGAAACATACCTGTCTGTTGCAAGCACAGCCGATGGCACTACTACAGGTTTTACTTCCGGGCCACGGGGAATAACACCAAAATACTTTTCAACCAGTTTTATTACATCAGCAGGTTTTACATCACCGCCTACTGTTACCGTTGCATTGTTAGGGCCATACCATCTTAAAAAGAAATTTTTCAAATCGTTTACATTACCCCGGTTCAAATCTTCTACATACCCAATCGTTAACCAAGAGTAAGGATGGCCATATGGATATAAATTTCGTGAAGCAACCTCGTTGGCAAGACCATAAGGACGGTTGTCATAATTCTGTCCTCTTTCATTCTTTACAGTAGAACGTTGTATTTCAAATTTCTTTTGAGTCACTGCATCTAAAAGAAAGCCCATGCGGTCTGCTTCCAGCCACAGCATTTTTTCTAATTGATTGCTTGGCACTGTTTCATAATAATTAGTACGGTCACGGTTGGTGCTTCCGTTTAATGTGCCGCCTGCATCAGATACAATTTTAAAATGCTGTTCATCGGCTACGTTATCACTGCCCTGAAACATCATGTGTTCAAAGAAGTGGGCAAAACCAGATTTACCGATTTCTTCCCTTGCAGAACCCACATGATAGGTAACATCCACATGCACTACCGGGTCGCTATGGTCTTCATGAATGATCAGCGTAAGGCCATTTGGCAATTCATACTTTTCGTAAGGGATAACAATTTCGTTTCCCTGCTTAGTAACTTTTTCAGCCAACTTAGCTTTTGGCTGCCCGTTTACCAACGCAGCGAAAGCAATGATGAAAGCTGTCAGTAGCAATAACCTTTGTTTCATACTATTTTTTTTTTGGAGTAGCCAAAATAAGGTAATCCGGCGGTTAAAACACCACCATTTATCATTTTTACAGGGGTAAAAATATATCAGCTACTTTTTTGATATTTATGTTACAATCAACAGTAACACAGCCTGTCCCGATCTTTGTCGGGGGATGATCGTCCCTTGCGACGCTCAATCTGCACTGAGTTTATCGAAGTGTCATCTTTCTGTTCATTGGTCAGCTGCAGATTCTATACTAGCAAAGGGTTCAGGCCGATTGCAGCGTCCCGGCCTCAGATAAAAAGCACCGGCAAAAACGAGCCCCTCACCGAAAATCCATGCTAATCCTTTCCATCCTATAATCTGTGAACCTACCTTTGAAAAAAAATTATAACTATGGCAACCCGCAACAACCATGAAATTGATTACAAAGTTTATGGGGAAGAATTACAATTTGTAGAAATAGAACTTGACCCGCAAGAAACGGCCATTGCCGAAAGCGGCGCCATGATGATGATGGATGACGGAATTACCATGCAAACTATTTTT
>JANORJ010000641.1:0-3462 GCA_031415255.1 Chitinophagaceae bacterium
GCAATATCTTTATCATGTTCATCGCCATCTGGTACAGCACGGAGCATCATTATTTTTACATTATCGGCAACGCCATCCATTCCTTTTCCGTTATTGCGAGCTGCCGCAATTATGCCAGCTACATGGGTGCCATGTAATGCACCTTTGTTGCTTGACATTACATCATTATTGCCATAAAATTTATCGTTGAAATCGCTGTAGTTATCTTTTACTATATCAGCCCTGTATTTTTTAGGAGGAGTGTTACCTGCTTCTGCTTTCTTTTCTTCACCCATTACATAGTCCCCAAAACCTTCCAAAAATTCTTGATTGGTAGTTTCCAACGCATCATTTCCTGACATAAGGCTGAATAGATTGTTTTTTGCTTTTTTTACATCAGCATCTGTTGGTTCATATTCACCCAGTTCTTTACCGGTGTACTTTTCTTTCTGCATAGCTTTTCGTAGAATGCTATCACTTTTCAGGCAATTAGTATATGCCCTTTTCATAAAAATTAATTCGAGGCCGCTATCTTTTGAACCGCCTGCTATTTCTTTTTCGGAACGTTTCCACATTTCATACTGAAATAATTCTTCACCTGTTAATGAACCTGCGGGAAACTCTTTTCCTTCGAATTTGCTTTTGAATTTATGATATACCCTGGCGGCTTCATAAGAATCCTGCTCTACATTTTTTCCATCAGTACCGCCAAGAAAATTCCAGCCATAGATGTCGTCCACATAGCCGTTCTTATCATCATCAATACCATTACCAGCTATTTCTTTTGGATTTTTCCAGAGAACTGGTTTCAAGTCTTCATGTAAGGTGTCAACGCCAGAATCAATAACGGCAACGATAACTGTTTTACTTTTCAGCTTTTTTGATTTTACAAAACTGTAGGCTTTGTCTACACTAAGGCCATAATAACCGGAAGTGGCTTTATCCATCATGTGCCAGCCTTTTGGCACTTCATCTTTCTGAGCAAAAAGTACAGACGATACCAATCCACAGATAGCAAATAGTGAGGTACGTTTCATTAAAATATTCATGTGCTAGGTTTTATACTACAAAATTGGTGTAGGGGTAAAAATACTGATTACCGTTCATACATTTTGCATAATAAAGCTTAGAAAAAAAAGCCTTTTTATGATTTTCTTGACGGATGGTGAGGCAAATAGGTTGTTTTGTTGATGCGGGTCGAACGTAGACCCCCGAAGTAATCGGGGCAAGCTGTCTGACCTGCTTATACATCAAACTTTATTCCCTGAGCCAAAGGGAGTGAAGTGCTGTAATTAATGGTGTTGGTTTGCCGGCGCATATATGCTTTCCAGGCATCGCTGCCACTTTCACGACCGCCGCCGGTTTCTTTTTCGCCACCAAATGCTCCGCCGATTTCAGCACCGCTTGTTCCAATGTTTACGTTGGCAATACCACAATCACTACCGGCCTGTGAAAGAAATTGTTCTGCTTCCCTCAGGTTCAGCGTCATAATGGAGGATGATAAACCTTGTGGCACATCATTCTGTTTGGCTATTGCTTCATCAATAGTTGAATATTTTATAAGATAAAGAATAGGAGCAAAGGTTTCATGCTGCACAATGTTGAAATGATTTTCTACTTCAGCAATACACGGCTTCACATAGCAGCCACTTTCATAACCAATACCTTCTAATGCGCCACCTTTTACTATAAATAATCCACCTTCTTCTTTACAATGTTCAATTGATTTCAGATACATTTTAACTGCCTCTTTATCAATCAACGGGCCAACATGATTATTTTGATCCAAGGGATCGCCAATGCGAAGTTGTTTGTATGCGGCGACTAATTTATTTTTTACTGTTTCATATATGTCTTCGTGTATAATTAATCTTCTGGTAGAAGTGCAACGCTGACCAGCTGTGCCAACTGCACCGAACACAGCACCAAGTATGGCAATGTCAAGGTCAGCTTCTTTAGAAATGATGATAGCATTATTCCCACCCAACTCCAATAAAGCTCTTCCTAACCTTCCGCCAACAGTGGCGCCAACTGCTTTCCCCATTCTGGTAGAGCCAGTAGCTGATACCAATGGAATTCTTTTATCAGTAGCCATCCATTCACCAACTTCACGGCCACCGGTTACTAATCCGCAAACACCTTCGGGAATATTGTTTTTTGTAAATACATCAGCAATGATATTTTGACAAGCGATGCCACACAATGGAGCTTTTTCAGAAGGCTTCCAAACACACACATTACCACACACCCATGCCAGCATAGTGTTCCAACTCCACACAGCTACTGGAAAATTGAAAGCAGAAATAATTCCAACAATTCCTAACGGATGATACTGTTCATACATTCTATGACCGGGACGTTCGCTATGCATAGTAAATCCATGCAGTTGCCTGGAAAGACCAACGGCAAAATCGCAGATGTCAATCATTTCCTGCACTTCGCCATATCCTTCTTGAAGACTTTTTCCCATTTCATACGAAACAAGTTTTCCCAATGCTTCTTTATATTCTCTTAGGGCCTCGCCAATTTGTCTTACAATTTCTCCTCTTTTGGGAGCTGGCATCAATCGCCATGTTTTAAAAGCTTCTTCTGCTTTTTTTATTACTGTTTCATAGCTTGATTTATCAGCACCTGCAACTGCACCAATTTTTTTGCCATCAACAGGGGAGAAGGAGTCGATCGTTTCACCGGTAGAATTTATCCATCGTGTGCCAGTGCTTACGCCTTTATTGGTTGATTCTATCTTGAGGGTTTTCAGAAAATCCATATAGCATTTAATTGAGGCTGCAAAGGTAAAACAAAAAACCCCGATGATAAGCCGGAGTTAATTTCCTAGTATTGTTCACTATCATTCGGAAAATCTTTGCTTTTAATGTCTTTGATGTATTGTTGAACTGCAGCAGTGGCTTGTTCAGCAATATTTAAATACTTTCGGAGAAACCGGGGTTTAAACTCTGTATTAATACCGAGCATATCATGCATAACTAATACTTGTCCATCGCAATGAACACCAGCACCAATACCAATAGTGGGGATATGTAAACTTTCTGAAACTTCTTTAGCCAACGTTGCAGGAATTTTTTCCAGCACAATGGCAAAGCATCCTGCTTCTTGTAAAAGCAAGGCATCCTTTCTTAATTTGTTGGCCTCTTGTTCTTCGGTGGCTCGAACCACATAGGTGCCGAATTTATTTATTGATTGCGGTGTTAAACCTAAATGCCCCATAACAGGAATGCCGGCACTTACTATTTTTTTTACGGAGTCAATTACTTCTTCGCCTCCTTCTAATTTCACTGTGTTTGCACCGCTTTCTTTCATAATGCTGATCGCTGATGCTAAAGCAATGTCTGAGTTGGATTGATAATAACCAAACGGAATATCGCAAACAATAAGACTCCGTTCTCTTGCCCTTACCACACTTTGTGCATGGTATATCATTTGGTCAAGGGTGATGGGAAGGGTAGTGGTATGGCCTGCCATTAC
>JANORJ010000642.1:0-2513 GCA_031415255.1 Chitinophagaceae bacterium
ATACCAAACATAGCTTTGATACAGGTATAACCTTTCATAAAAACCGATTGCTTTATCAGCTTCTGCCGGAAAATGCTTTTCATAAAACGATAGAATACTTTTTATATCCTTCTCATTTCGTGCATGGCCATGCCGGATGTACCAACTATACAACTGCAAGGAAAGATTGGAAAGCTGGTTGACCAAAGAAAGCTGCGCATTCACTGCATCTGATTCTATTGACAATTTATCCGCCCTGTCCTGCATACTGCGGGTAATAAAAAGTGTTTCAATTTTCTTTTCAAAAAATAATGCTTGCTGCAGGTAGGTAAGTTGCTGATAAGTTTTTGCTGTTTCCTTTAACCGTTCCAGCACTTTAAGGCTTTGCAGGTACAGCCCTTTATTATATAATATTCGGGCATGGTCCATCATCTCATGCAGGCGAATATCAATATTGTCTTCGTCTTTTATCAGTCGTAGGCTGGAAAGGATTTGCCTGTATAAATGTGCCTTTATATTGGAGAGCTGCTGCTTACTGATGCCCTTCGCCTTTTTCAACAACTGCTTCTCATCATAGTCATTCATTTTATCCAGCGCATCAAAAAGCTGGATCACCTTCAGGTCTTCGGTAGCCGTATTCCGTTTGACGTAGAGCTTAAAATTGCGCTTTTCACTCTTTTCCAGTGATTTAACGAGTTGAAACAAGGCATCTGTTGAGCGGTTGGGCATCGTAATTCTAAAAATTTAAAAATCAATATAGTAAAGGGTTTCAGCGGAATAAGGCACCGTTACAAGGTGTAAAAGACACCTTATTTTGATTTCTGTTACCCTTATAACAAAGGTAATTTAGTCGGGCAGGCATTACAAAAATAGGTGGCCGGCATTCTTAACACACTAATTTATCAATTTATTATGGCAGAAGGTAAAATCCACATCTTCGATACCACCCTTCGGGATGGCGAACAAGTGCCCGGCTGTAAACTGAATACTAGTGAAAAATTGGAACTGGCCCTGCAGTTGGAAGAATTGGGAGTGGATATTATTGAAGCAGGTTTTCCCATCTCCAGCCCCGGTGATTTTAAATCGGTGGAAGAAATTTCCAAAGCCATTACAAACGCCACGGTTTGCGGACTTAGCCGTGCCGTTGAAAAAGATATACAAGCAGCAGGCGAAGCATTAAAATATGCAAAGCAGCCACGGATACATACCGGCATTGGCACTTCTGATTTGCATATCAAAGCAAAATTCAATGCTACACAGGATGAAATTTTAGAAAGAGCTATTCAAGCTGTAAAGTGGGCCTCAAAATATACCAACGATATTGAATTTTATGCCGAGGATGCAGGCCGCACAGAGAATGGTTATTTAGCAAGAGTGGTAGAAGCCGTTATCAAAGCTGGTGCTACGGTGGTAAACATTCCCGATACAACAGGTTATTGTCTGCCACATCAATACGGCGAAAAGATTGCTTACTTGGTTAATAATGTTCCGAACATTGATAAAGCCATCATCTCATGTCATTGTCACAATGATTTGGGATTAGCGACTGCTAATTCTATCGCTGGCGTTATTGCTGGTGCTAGGCAAATAGAATGCACCATCAATGGTTTGGGTGAAAGAGCTGGCAACACTTCATTGGAAGAAGTGGTGATGGTGATTAAACAGCATAGCTACATGGGTTTTCATACCAATGTAAAAACACAAAAGCTGAACCCGATGAGCCGCCTCGTATCTGATACTATGCGGATGCCGGTGCAGCCGAATAAAGCCATTGTTGGTAGTAATGCTTTCTCCCACTCATCAGGTATTCATCAGGATGGATTTTTGAAAGATTCATTGACGTATGAAATAATTAATCCCGAAACAGTGGGTGCTGACAGTTCAAAAATTGTATTGACTGCCAGAAGTGGACGCAGTGCATTGGCTTTTCGTTTTCAAAAATTAGGTTTTGAATTCAACCGGAATAATGTGGATAGTTTGTATGGCGAATTTTTAAAAGTAGCCGACAGTAAAAAAGAAGTAAACGATGAAGACCTTACTTTGATGGCGAAACAATACCAATCAAAAGTAGCAGTGGCATAGGCTAAGAGAAGAAAAGAACAGAGTTTGCTTCGAAAATTATCGCAAGAGAAAAAGAGTAAAGAAACTAGTCACTACTGCTAACCCCGAAGGGGTTGAATGTGAGTAGCTCCGGGTGAAACCCGGAGATTAAAAAGTAATAGAATGTATTCCACCCCCGTAGGGGTTCAACAATTGCTGAATAGCGAACAGAAAGATGAACGGAGATTATCTTTTTTCTCTTTCACAGAAAGAAATAAAAAGATAACAAATCAGAGATTGCAACAAGTGATGCAATGAAAAACAAAAGTTGGGAAACAAAAAAAATGAGCAAAACATTATTCGAAAAAATCTGGGAGAAGCACATCGTCAAAACAATTGACAATGGCCCTTCTGTTTTATATATTGACCGGCATTTTATTCATGAAGTTACCAGCCCACAAGCTTTTACCGGGTTGAATAAAAGAGGAATAAAA
>JANORJ010000643.1:0-8255 GCA_031415255.1 Chitinophagaceae bacterium
TATTGTTCCCGGCACTTTGAATTTCTTTCTTAAAGACCAGATAAGTAGGAATAACAGGAAGCAGACCACTATTTCATAAAAAGCGGTTGGATAAACGCCAACAGCAAGTTCTTTACAGAATTTTGGGTCGGTACAACCTGCAATTTTTTCGCCAACCTCATTTACGTTGTGCGGAAATTTATACGACCACATCCATTCGGGAAGCCAGCTAAATGGCTTGGGATTAGTATTTTCAATTCCCCAGTCGCCATCGCCGGAAACCTGACAACCAATTCTACCCATGGAATAAGCCAACATCATTGTAGGAGCCATAGCATCTCCAAGATGCCAAAAGCCAATTTTATGTTTTCTGGCATACAACCCAATTGCTAACCCAGCGCAAATTAATCCACCATAAAAAGTAAGGCCGCTTGCAGAAAAGATATAATCAGAAGGTCGCTTTAAGAAATCACTCCAATTCTCAAAAATGTCGAAGAGTTTGGCACCTAATAAGCCGAAAATAAGAGCAAGAATGGTTATTTCCCCTACCCTGTCATGCGGCCATATCCTTACTGTTCTTTTTTCTGGTTTGGCTAGTTTTTGTTTGTTTTTATCCCACCATTTTAGTCCTGCAAATAATAATCCCAAACCAATACCAGCAGGCCAGCTTCCCAATGTTGAAAAAATGAAAGCCTGGGGATCTTCTGTGGCAGAATTGTCCATAATGAACAAGGCTACTATTTTAAAACCGAGTAAGAAGCCAAGAAGAAAATTAAGTGCTATATCGAGTAAGGTAGCTGGTTGGCCCACCATTACCTGCATTTCGGTTGGTTGAAATAAGCCTTGCTTGCTTTTGCGGCGCAACTCATTGGCCAGCACAATGGCTGAAACAATAAAAGCAATTGCTACAAAAAAGCCGAAGGAGTTAACAAAACGAAGAAACTTCCATTCTACGCCGAACAAGTCTTTAAAGGCATAATACAGGTTGGGATACATGCTGTTGATTAAGGAAGGCGAATATACTAAGAAAGTCGTGAGTCAGGAGTCGTTAGTCCTGACTCATGACTCCTGACTAAAAATTAATTGCAATGCTGGTCAAAAGCCCCGATTAGATTTTGAGCAATCATTTGGGCCGATCTTCCTTCTATCTGGTGACGTTCGATAAAGTGTACCAACTGTCCGTTTTTAAATAAAGCAATTGCCGGTGATGATGGTGGGTAAGGCATTAAATGCTGGCGCAATGTTTTAACAGCGTCCACATCAAAGCCTGCAAAGCTGGTAGACAGGTAAGTTGGTTTTTGAGCGGCGTTTGCTACAGCCATCAGCACACCTGGCCTGGCAGTGCCGGCAGAGCAACCACAAACAGAATTAATCATTACTAAGGTGGTTCCTTCTTTTGCCAATTGAGATTCTACTTCAGCAGATGAAAGAAGTTCTGAAAAACCGTTATCAGTTAACTCTTCTTTCATGGGAATTACTATTTCTTCCGGATACATATTTTATATTTTAAAATGAAATGCAAAAGTACATAAAATGTTTACTGAGTTGTGACAGTTACCGCCGATAAGAAAATATGACAGCAAAAATTCCTCTTTTCGGAAATAATGTCTTTTGAGTATCTGGCTTTATGCCAAAACTGTCAGAAAAAAGTCTAGAAAAAACAGGTGGTATATCATTTGACAACTAATAACTGTATCACAAATTGTAAAACAAATAAAACTAAATGACCATGACAAACGTAAAGTTTAATAGCAAGCCTTTTGAAGGAACCTTCAACAATTTAGTTGACGATCTTTTTTCCGAACTGCCTGGTTTATTCAAAAATGAATTTAACAATGGCGAACGAAAGGGATTCGTTCCAGTAAACGTCAAAGAAACAGACAAGAGTTATTTATTAGAAGTAGTAGCTCCTGGATTTGAAAAAACAGATTTTAAAGTGAAGCTTGATCAAAGTCTGCTGACTATTTCGGCAGAGAAAAAAGAGCAGGTGAAGGATACCCCGCTTGAGAAACAAATTCGCCGGGAATATAACTACCGTTCTTTTAAGAGATCTTTCACATTGGATGAAAAAATAGATGCAACGAATATTGACGCTTCTTACATCAATGGTGTGTTGGCATTAAACCTTCCGAAGAAAGAAGTAGTCAAAGCATCAGCCACAGAAATTGTAATTAAGTAAAAATATTCTATAAGTTTCTCATAAGCAGTTGGTTTTGGTTTAAACCCTTCGTTTCCACGAAGGGTTTCTTTATTATATTTAAGACCAAACCCCCTTAGTAGCAGGGGCTTTAGACCTTAAAGAAAAAGATTTTCTGTAAGGAATAATAGAGTACTTAGAATCACAGACTCACATTCACCATTCTCTATTCACCATTCACTACTTACCACTTACTGACCAACACATCCTTGCTTTCTCCTTGTATCAATCAAATATTGAATTTTCCATTCTCCATTAAAACGAACCAACTGAAATGAGTTAACACCACAATGACTAAACTGGCCTTTATAATAAAAACTATATGGTGTCCACGCAATTGCCAAAGGGCCATCCACTTTTACCACATCAAAAGTTATTCTTTCATCAGCATTGCCGGGTGTTTCTTTACTTACAAAATCTATAAAGCCGGCGGGGTCTTCATTTTTAACTATTAGCTGTCCGTCTTTATTTCGGGAAATAGTTTGCAATACCATACTGTCTGCAAAACATTTTTTAAGCAAAACTGCGTCACCACTTTTCATTCCGGTGAACAGATTGTTGATAACCGCCCTCACCGAATCTTCGGCCGACTGGGCTTTGGCTGTTTCTCCACACAACATTATTGTTAAGACTATGAAAAAATATTTCATGTTAGTTGATTTTAAGATTTTATGGCAAATGAATTGAAACATAAATGCGTTACAACTTCGCAACAGTGTTAAAATACGAAGTAAGATTTTTTTCGGCAATTACTGGATTTATAAAAATAAAATCTATAACCATGCAAAAAATAAGAATTGGACAAGCGGTGGCCTTAATGATGGTAGTGGCAATGGCGGCCAGTTGCGCCGCAAGCAAGGAGTACACCAGTAAATTATTTACGCCCCGCATACCATCTGCACAGGATAGCCAGACTGTAGCATTAAGATTTCTTGACTTTGATAGTGCAGAGACCAATAAAGAAGGATGGGTGACTACCGATATAATAATGGGAAGGGATACAGTTAGTAACACATTGGCATTGGATAAACTGTCGAAGGTTTTTCCTGCAGCTACTACTACAACAGCCGATTCAGTCGCAAAAACAGATCCGGCAAAAACAACAGCAGTTCATGCACAGACAAAATCAATACCGGCGGAAAGTGAGCCAGTAGCTAAAAATATTAACCCCGGTGAAGTGCGGAATAAAAAGACTAGAGGGGAAGATCAACAGACAAAAAATCCTGAATGATTAATACAATAAAAAATAATCGACAACATCAATTTTTAACCAATCACTATTTCTAAACCACTAAAACGTTACTCAATGAAACGAATGCAAATCTTTTCAGCCGCTTTGTTTATTACAGTAGCAGCGACTACTATTAGCTGCAAGTCCAGCAAAGTGTGGGCAACAAAAGACAAACACAAAGAGGACAGAACTGTTAGAAACACACCGGCACCTCCGCCCCGCTATCAAAATTCTGCTTCCCTTATCATTTCACCTACTCCTGGGTTTGTAATGAACCGCTATTCTGATGGAAGATATTTTCATCGTAGCCAGCAGGGGCTTCTCTACTGGAAAGGTTATGACAACCGATTTTTCTTAGACAGATCTCATTTAAACAGGGTTAGCTATAGCCAATGGGAATATGACCAGTGGAAACGATTTAGCAGAGGGTAATTATTAATTAATGATTAATAATTACCTTAAGTGTAAAAGTCCTTTTGTTTATAACAAAAAGACTTTTAATTAATAATTCTCGCTACGCAAAAAGTCTTCTTGAATTCAAGAAAACTTTTTGATTTGGCAGAATTATTAATTCTTAATTACTAATTTTTATTCATTTTACTTGTATCCTAAAATCTTCAACATACTCTGTGCCGTTTGTTCTTTAGCATAAATCCAATCAACCAGTTTACCATTCTTATCATGGCCTACTATTACATGTTTGGGTGATGGGATAAGGCAGTGTTTAATTCCTCCGTAGCCACTTATCTGATCCTGGTAAGCACCCGTATGAAAGAAGCCTACAAACAATGGATCAAGCGGTCCGTTTGTTTTTGGTAGAAAAACTTCATTGATGTGTTCTTCAGAATCGTAGTAATCGTGGCTGTCGCAGGTAATGCCGCCAAGCACCACCCGTTGATAATCTTGATCCCATTTATTTACCGGCAGCATCAGAAATTTTTCACCAATCCCCCAGGTATCGGGTAGTGTGGTAATAAAAGAAGAATCAATCATGTACCAGGTTTCCCTGTCATTCTGAACTTTCTCCGCTATCACACTATAAATGTGTGCCATACTCTCCCCTACTGTATAGCTACCAAACTCTGTAAAGATATTTGGCATTGGTACTTTTGCTTTTTTACAAGCAGTTTTAATGTTCCGGACAATCTCATTAATCATAAACTGGTAGTCGTACTCAAACCCAAGAGAATGCTTAATAGGAAAACCACCACCAATATTTATAGAATCAAGCTCCGGACAAATTTTCTTTAACTGGCAATACAGGTTAATCACTTTGTTCAATTCGCTCCAGTAATAAATATCATCTTTAATGCCTTTGTTAAGAAAAATATGCAGCATCTTCAATTGGAATTTGCTTTCGTATCCTTCTATCCTGTCCACATAAAATTCCAGGATGTCTTTTGCCCGGAAGCCCAACCTTGATGTGTAAAAAGGAAAATTCGGTTCTTCTTCTGCCGCCACCCGAATACCTAGCTTAAAAGGAACTTTTACAGATGTAGCGTAATCTTTCAGTTCTTCTTTATTATCTAATACAGGTATTACATTCTGAAACCCTGAATTGAGAAGGTTGGCTATACGGCGGGTATAGCCTTTTTGCTTAAAGCCATTGCAAATAATATGGATGTCTTTGTTGATCTTCTTTTTGGCATACAACTTTTTGATAATCTCAATATCATAGGCGTAAGAAGTCTCCAGATGAACCTCACTCTTCAATGTCTCCTCCACTACAAAACTAAAATGCGAACTTTTGGTGCAATAGCAATAAAAATATTTACCCTCGTACTTATGTTTTTTAAATGCATTGGCAAACATTGTTTTTGCCTTTTTTATCTGCATACCGATTTTGGGCAGATAGGTCAATTTCAAAGGTGTGCCATATTTGGCAACAAGGGCATTCAAATCAAGGCCATTAAAATAGAGGTTGCCTTCGTCCACTTCTATACCATCCTGTGGAAAATTAAATGTTTGCTTTACAAGGTCGTGGTAGGAATTTGTCATGTTGGAACAAATGGGTTGGGCTAGTAATTATTTTGTCAGCACAAAAGTATAGGATTAGAGAAATTATGCGGTAAAAAATATTAACTTCCATCTACCAAAACTATTACTATGCGACTTCTCGTTTTTATTGCAGCAATATCGCTTTTGTCCTGCGGGCAAAACTCTACCGAGAAAAAGAAAGAAACACCAAAAGATGATACGACCAAAATAGCTGTTGATACCACAAAGTCAACGCTGCCTGTACCAGACAATCCCCCGGCTTACATCTCACCCGATGAGGCGGCGGTAAACGAACTACTGAAAGCCAGTTACGGAAATGGATGGCATGTGATGAGCGACAACGAAGCCACCTGGATGAAAGATGCTTTCGAGTATTTCATTGTTCCCAAAAGAAAAGAAAATCCCAACTACCCCTATATAACCAAAGGCGATTATAACGCCGATGGAAAAGAAGATATGGCGGCCGTGGTAATAGACAGTACAAAAACTGCCTACCAGATAGCCATTATACTCAGTGCAGATAAAATTATGTTTTGGAAAGAAGATGTGCTGGATGATGCCGCCATCTCAACAGTTCCCAAATCCACCATAGAAGGTATGGATGGAGAAAAAACAAAGAAGATAAAACTGAAAGGTGATGGCATCAACGTAGAATATTTTGAAAAAGCGTCGTTTGTACTCTATTGGGATAAGGGTTCTTTTAAAAGAATTCAAACCGGCGACTAATTAAAAGGCTACTAAATTGCAGATGAATATTTATTTAACTTTCCTAAAAAATAAAACCATTAACACATGAAAAAATTATTTCTTTTCGCATTAACATTCACTCTTCTTACTGCTTGTGGCAAAGGCAAAAGTGGTACAGAGATAGGTCAGGAAGTTTGTGATTGTTCTAAAAAAGCAAATGCAATGGATGCAGCTGATCCCAAAAGGGCAGTTGCTCAGGCCGATTGTGCAAAAAAACAAGGCGAAGCTTGGAATAAAGTAAAAGACAATGAGAAAAAAGCTGATGAATTTAATAAGGTTCTCGGCATTTGTGCTACTGAACAAATTAAAAAATCCTTTGGTCAATAACAGGCTCCATAAAAAAGTCTTCGTTGGGTTATTGTTTTGCAAACTTGATTAGAGTTTTTGAATCTCCTGCCGTGGCTGCCAGATGATAAATGCCAGCTGAAAGCCCATCGGTTGTAACCGTAATATTGTTACTGCCCTCGGCAATAGTTGCCTGCCATTGTTTTACCGGCCGGCCGGTTAGGTCGTAGATGGTAAAGTTGGCAACCCCTCCCTTAGCAGCACTGAGCAATATGGTAATATTATCCCGTACTGGGTTAGGAGCAAAATTTGTTATCAGCAACCCGTTGCTATCGTTAATTACAGCAATCACTTTACTGTAATTTATTTTTCCATCTGTATCAATCATCTTTAACCTGTAATAAGTAACGCCTTTACCTAAACGAGTATCATTTATCTGATAGAACCGATTGGTTTCACTACCTTGAATATTAACAAGTTTTGAAAAATTTCTTCCCTCCGCAGATTTTTCGATTTCAAATTTTGCATCACGGGAGCAACAGGCTTCCAATTCCCAGATAAGACTTGATGTACCACTATTTAATTTTACTGCATTGAAACCGATAAGCTTTATTGGAAGAGCATTACTACTAAACGGCAAATCAGTTATTAATGAGAAATCACCAAACGATGAAAGATTATTTACACTGGTAATTGTCCCAGTTTGATAAGGTGGTACTAATGTAATGCCCCCATTTGTTGCCCCTTCTGATGTCCATAGAGCACCATTCCATCTGCTGACATAAGTACTGGTTAATACTTGGCAAAAACTTTCTGGGTTAATCGTAAGTGAAATTTTTTTTGTTGCGGCTCCAACATCCTGCGATAAAGTCCAATACTCTACATAACTGACATGATTCATTAATATCGGAGTAGTTTGAACGGCTGAGCCATGAACACTTTGGGGATTTATTCTTTTATACTCAGCTGTAAATTCATCTGTAACATTTTCTCCGGAAACATTTACTATACCAATTGGCGCATAAATACTTCCAATCCCAACCGGGAAGCTAAAATTTGTATTTCCAATTTTTTTAATCGGGCCTTTAACAAAACTTGCAGACGATCCACCAGTATAACCGCTTCCGGCAATCATGGTTAAAAGATTTACTGTTGAAGTAGTTATTTTTCCGCTTGTAAGTTGCAGACTGTTTGAGGTAGTGCCCGGCAAGTTCAATGGTGATAAAAGTTGTGCTCCGGTAGAATTATTAATAATGAAATCTAATTCAGCACCAGATACTATGCCTGTGTTTGTAATACTTTGGAGAGAAGTGCCGTTTAACTCAAGTTCATTTACTGTACCTGCTATACCATCTGATTTGAAAGTACCTGCGTTAGTAAAATTACCTTTTATATGAAGCGTTGCACCAATTCCCGCCGTAGTTACTGTACTACCAGAAATTGCTAATATACCACTACTTTGATTTTCAAAATTTCCTCTTATAGTATAATCATATACTGGCGATGAGTTCCCTGTCTTCAATCTTAATTCCCGGGTATTAGTATTAACTATTGTTAAATTAAATAACGAAATTGTAGTAAAAGGTGGGGAAGCGGTAGTAATTAATTGCGTGGCACTTGTCATACCGGAAGTGTTCCAAATAAGGCTGCCGTAATTTTGTTGACGGAAAGAAATACCGCTGGTAGTTGTGCCGGTAATTAAAATAGTTGAATTGTCATCCCAATTACTTCCTTCTGGCAAAGAGCCCCCATTTTTATTAATTTCATAAACAGAGCCGCTTTGCATTGTAAGAAATGTTCCCGAAGGGTCTGAATCAG
>JANORJ010000644.1:0-4069 GCA_031415255.1 Chitinophagaceae bacterium
GTTACTGGTGGTTAATTTTCTAAGTGTATTGATTTTATCAATCCTGATTTCTCTGTTGCTGGCTGAAAAAAAAGAATTTCTTTCTCTCATAAAAATACTTGTATCACCAATTGTTTTTATCCTTCCTTTAGTAAAAACATAAACTGAATCAGCTAACTCAACTTTTGAATGCAGGTACACATTTGATGGTTTCTTTTTAACCTGGTGCCTGGGTATTTTAACCGCCATCAAAACTTTATCACCTTGTTTAATGAAAGTTGATTTTCCTTTTTCAGAATTGGTGAGTTTTAACTGGTTCGGTTGGGCGTAAGTGGTAATTGAAATTAATAGGAGTAGGGGAATGAAAATCTTTTTCATGGTGTGTTGATTTTTTGGTGAATGGCAAAATTGTTCTTTCAATTGAAAAGAAAGTCACAATAAAAACTATGGCGGTTGTTAAAAACAACATTTTATCTTAATAAAAAAAGCTGCAATAGCTTTTCATTAACGAATTTTGCTGCAAAACAAAAGATGAAGAATAGAAATGAATATTATAGGGAGCAGAGCAAGGCAATTATTTTCCTTATGGCAGGCTTTGTTTTTTTTTCCTGCAGTAATAAAAAGGATGATGCAGTGAACCCGGAAGCCATCTACTTTGATTATAAAGTAACAGCAGCAGAAGGTAATGATAACCTAACGGTATTGTTGCAGTACAGAGCAGGGGGAGAAGAGGGTGACGGCATTTTTATTACAGAACCCGGAAAAATAATGCTGGATGGAGAAGTGTTGCCAGCGGATAGCAATAAAATGAGCGGCACTTTTTATGAACTGCATAAACCTATTGCTGAATTTTCCGGAAAGCATAGTATCAGTTTCACTGGTATTGATCAAAAAGAATACCGGGAGGAATTCAGCTTTGAACCACTCGCCCTTTTATCGACTTTACCTGCTACGATTACGAGGAATGGACTGGTGTTTGAATTTACCGGAATTGGACCCCAAGATCAGTTACGTGTAATTTTAACGGATACAACATTAAAAAACGATGGTGATTTTGTTACTAGTTGGCCCATTTCTGCTGACACAACAGTTCCAATACCTATACAACGCCAGCTTACATTAGACTCTTCTTATCTTTTAAAATTATTTCCTGGGCCTATTCAGCTTGAATTCATCAAAGAGACGATAAAGGACATAGAAGGACCAAGCCGCAGGGGTGGTAGGTTGTTGATAACCTATAGTTTGAAAAGGGAGTTTTTTTTGAAGGATTAGCTCAGATTCAGCCCTGTTTATTAACGCCTAAGAAGGGATTTACACAACTAAGTCACAGGTACCCAAAACAACCTGTTTTATTTTAATTCTCCACTGGAATTTTAGCCCTAACACCGTACTTTTGCGGCCAATTAAAGAAAGGCTATGGCAGGACAATTAAAAGAGGTTCGTAACCGCATCAAATCAGTACAAAGCACACAGCAAATTACTAAAGCCATGAAGATGGTAAGTGCTGCTAAACTGCGCCGGGCACAAGATGCTATTATTCAAATGCGTCCGTATGCACAAAAATTACAGGAGTTGCTCAGCAATATTGTAAGCAATAGCGAAGGCGGCGATTCAGGAATGCCATTGGCCATTGAACGTCCGGTAGAAAAAGTATTGTTTATCGTTATTACCAGCGACCGTGGTTTGGCCGGTGCTTTTAATGCCAATACTATCAAATTAACTAAGGCGACCATTGCTGAAAAATATCCGGAGCAGTTTAAGAAAGGCAATGTTACCATCTGGAATATTGGTAAAAAAGGATATGAACATTTTATAAAAGGAAACTATAAAGCAGACGCTACATACAAAGACATTTTTCTGAACCTGACTTTTGCTAATGTGCAGGCGGCCTCTCAGGCAGCCAGAACAGCTTTCGAAGAAAAACAATTTGATGCAGTGGAGTTGGTGTATAGCCAGTTTAAAAATGCAGCCACTCAACGATTTGAAGTAGAACGTTTTCTACCAATACCTAAAGTGGAAAAAAAGGTGGGAGCTACCAAAGCAGATTTTATCTACGATCCATCTAAAGAATTGCTGATTGCAGAGCTAATGCCAAAAATTCTCAACACTCAATTATTCAAAGCTGTTCTTGATTCCAATGCTTCTGAGCATGGCGCCAGGATGACGGCGATGGACAAAGCCAGCGAAAATGCCAACGAAATGCTGCGGGCATTGAAGATTTCTTACAACCGGGCAAGACAAGCGGCCATTACTACCGAATTAACGGAGATAGTTAGTGGTGCGGCGGCGTTGCAGGGGTAAAGTCCTGTCCCTAAAGGGAACCTAGGTTTATTTTAGTCATTTATTTGTTCAGCTATTTTCACAGTAATATGTTGATAATTCTGTTTTCAACATACCATTGCTGATTGTACATTCGTTGCTGTTCTTTTAATAATCAAATATTTTTTAATTAATTTTAAAAACGACTTCTTAAATAATAGAATGAATTTCTGTTATTGCGGAGTCAAAAGCCCCTTTAGGGGTTGGGGTTGTATATGGAAATAACTAACCTGATACCACATATTGAAGCGTTGATTTTTGCCAGCGATAAGCCATTAACTACATTGGAACTTACTGAACTGGTGAATAATGCTCTCGGTTTTATGGACGATAAAATTTCTTTGGACCAGGTAGAAGCATCACTGGAAGGGATTACCGAAAAATATGCTGCAGAATTTTATCCTTTTGAAGTGAAACAAAGCGGCGGTGGTTGGCAGTTTTTGACCAAAAAAGAATTTCATAAAACAGTGGCACAGTTAAATGGAGAAAAATTTTTAAAACGCCTGTCTGCTGCTTCGTTGGAAACACTTTCCATCATAGCCTACAAACAACCGGTAACAAAAGGAGAAATTGAATCCATCAGAGGAGTAAGTTCAGATTATGCGGTGCAAAAATTATTAGAAAAAGAACTAATCATTATTGCCGGACGAAATGAAAAAGCGGTAGGACAGCCATTGATTTATGCTACGTCTAAAAATTTTATGGATTATTTCGGCATCAACTCGGCAGATGAGTTGCCTAAAATAAAAGAAGTGCTGGCAGAACAATTAATAGAACCAACTATTATGCGGGATGCAATAACTGACGGGGAAGAAAAAGCTGATGGTGTTGATGAAACAGAAGCACTGCTAGTAACTGATGGAGGCGAATTGATTGTAAACAAAGAACAAGGTGAGGGAGAAGAGAATTAAATCAACTTATTGAATGTATAGTAGAAATGCCATTCCATTTGGGATGGCATTTTCAGTATGATGTGCCAATTTAAAAAACCATAACAGACCTTATCTTCGCAATTATGCCGGAACAACTATCCAACGAGCAATTACTAAAAGCTGCCAACGAATTTGGAACACCACTGTATGTCTATCATGCAGAAAAAATAAAAGAGCAGTATCAAAAATTAACTTCAGCGTTTTCAATACTGGATACTACTTTTTTTTATGCAAGTAAGGCACTCACCAATATCAATATTCTCCGGTATGTAAATGAAACAGGCTGCAATATTGATTGCAGTTCTATTAATGAAGTAAAACTGGCCTTACATGCAGGAGTGGCACCACAAAGAATTCTTTACACCTCCAATGGAATTGCATTTAGTGAAATAGAAGAAGCCGTAGCTGTCGGCGTACATATTAATATAGACAGCTTGTCTAACCTGGAAAAATTTGGAAAAAAGTATGGCCATAGTTATCCGGTTGGTTTAAGAATACGTCCAAACATAATGGCGGGCGGCAATCTTAAAATTTCTACCGGGCATGATGGTAGCAAGTTTGGTATTCCCGTTAATCAATTGAGTGAGATTGAAGAAGTGGTAAAGTCAACCAACTTATTTATTCGCACTTTACATATTCATACTGGTAGCGATATAAAAGACGCCGATGTATTTGTAAGTGGTATGGAAGTATTGTTTGAATTAATTCCTCATTTTCCCGAATTGGAAGTAATTGATTTGGGAGGTGGTTTTAAAGTGCCCTACAAGCCCGATGAAAAAGAAACAGATGTAACGCTGTTAGCCAAAAAAATCAAAGAGACATTTGATAATCATCCTGTA
>JANORJ010000645.1:0-1602 GCA_031415255.1 Chitinophagaceae bacterium
CTTGTAACTATTCTGAAAAGAAGCAACGATAAAATCAGAAGGAGTTGTAACAACTATTTCCAACGAAGGAATTTCGTAAGACTCAACCGTGAATTTATTTTGATCCTGCGGTAGCTTCAGCACTTTTACTTCATTCCGGCAGCAACCATCAGATTCATGGGTATCCATACCACATCTTCCGCAAACATCCGGTGTTGTTTCATACAAGTGAACAGACACCAGCCGCTTCATGCAGTAGTGAGAGTTAATAATAATTCCACTGGTTACTGCTAAGTAGCACAGAAATGATATGGAAAAAATTATCTTTTTCATGAACGTTTGTAAAGATAATACCAATATCCGTTTATTTTACCTGATTTTTATCAACGGCATGTCTTTGGCTGTCAATTAACAAAACTCCAATACACCCCCAGCCTGAACTGCAGGCCCGGCATGGCATAACCCGGGGTAATAATGTTGTTATTGGTAAACCCAATGCCCTCAAGATTTCTGGCTGTATTAAGGTTTTCTATTCTAAAAAAAGTTTTAAAAGGCCGGATGCGAAAATGAATATAAGCAGCAATGTCTGGCAATGAATTCCTGATGCTTATGCTATCCTGGTAATAAAACTGCCCTAGCACCGGAGAATAACCATCTGCTTTATAAGTAGCCCGATAGCGAACCTCTGCTCCCATCGCAATATTTAAGTTTTTGAAACCCAGGTTCCCTTCATAGGCAAATCTATTGCGGGTGTAAATAACCGGCACATTTACTGGCGCATCGCCGACGGCTTGTTGAAAATAAATTTCCGCATGCCAATTCCACCGTTTGCCTATTTTGATTGTTTTTTCTATTGCTATCTGCAATACATTAAACAAGGTGTTTTCCTGTTGCGGTTGATAGTACTTTGTAAAATAAGTGTAATTAGTTGCCAGATAATAATGCCCCGTTAGCCTGAACTTAAAAGAAGGCAAAAAATAAGAAGCAAAAAGATGAGTGTTGTTTTCCTTTTTAAAGTCCTTAACTGTTTTTGAAAAATAAAAACTACTGCGGCTGTCAAAAATAAACGACGGTGTACGGCTGGTATTTTCAAATCCTAATTGCAACGACCCAATCTTATTTCCCAACAATCGTTGCAAACTAATATGCGCCTGGTAGTCGCCTTTATTTAAACCGGTAAAATATAATTTACCATTGGCTTCAATATCCCATAGCAGGTTGCGGGTCTTATTCCTGTATTCTGCATGACCAACGGTATTAACAAAGTTCTTTCTGCCAGATGCAAATTCACCGGATATGCTTTGCAACAATATTCCGAGCTTAATAAACTGTTGCAGATTTTTATCATCGGGAAATTGGTACACTGAAAAATCGTTGGCTATTATTTTCCAGCTATCTCTTACTACAAATGTGTCAGTAGGTCGCCGCAGACTGGTGTCGTAATAAGTTTTATAATACACAGAGTCGCCGAGGTAATCCTGAAAAGTGTATTTATTTTGATCTAACTGGAAGGTATGTTCAAAACGAAGACGTGGAAAAAAAAGAGGAGTTACCGTTGAATCCGTAACAAGAGAATCTTTTCGTCCCAAATCATATTGCTGACGAAGCATGGCGGTAAACTCA
>JANORJ010000646.1:0-4615 GCA_031415255.1 Chitinophagaceae bacterium
GCCGTAATAACGGTAATAAGCCATAGCATTCTGCCGCACTACCATCATGAAGAATTACCAATAGCTGTACAGCACCATCATCATGATGAAGAACAACCAACTGGTCAGCATGAGCATGATGATGATGATAACAGCCAAAAAGGCAATCACAGCCTTTTTTCATTTGCACAGTTAGATGAAAACTTTGTTCCGGTAAAACTGGGTGACAAAAAATTTGAGTTGCCTGTAACCTTTCTGCCTGCATTAGTGATTTGCTGGCTTTCAGAAAAGGTTTACAACAATTCTCAAATCACATTTGGCTTGTATATTGAATATCCGCCACCGGATGATTATCTTTTTAATCTTCCTTCCCGTGCACCACCTGCAATAGTATAAAGCTGCCTCTTCGGCAACGAATCAGGCTATGCCTGTACACCCCTTTATTTATACTAATATTTCAACCTTCTAAATTTCATTTATGAAAAAAGTATTGCTATTAGCAAGTATGTCCGCATTTGTATTAATAACTTCCTGCAATAACGGAACAGAAAAAAAAGACACTCATAAACATAAGGATGGCAGCACACATGCTGACCATGATACTACGAAACCGGCCCAGCAGGAATTTAATGTAGCCGATACCACAAAAAACGATACGACCACCCATACACATAAAGACGGAGAAAAGCATTCTCATTAATGAATGGAGTAGCCGATAGAACATATAAAATTATCGGCTACTCTTCTTAAAAGAAAAATTATGAAATATCTAATCCCAATTTGCCTGTTGGCTGTTGGTTTGATGTCCTGTAAACAAAAAGCTGCAACCGAAGCGGCAGCAGCAGAAAGTTTGGAGCCACTTGCCTACACATTATATACAAGCAAGTCGGAACTCTTTGTAGAGTTCAAGCCCTTAGTAGTTGGGCAAACTTCAAAGTTTGCAGCTCACTTAACCTTACTGGGCGAAAACTTTCTGCCTTATACAGAAGGTACAGTAACAGTGAGTTTAATACTGGCTGATAAAGGCTTGAAAAATACAGCTACTTCACCAAGTTCCCCAGGCATCTTTCGTTTGGCACTGCAACCTGCACAGGCTGGCATAGGTAAATTGGTTTTCGATATTCAAACCAAAGACTTTACCGACCAGTTTATCATTGACAATGTGCAAGTATATGCTGAAGAAAAAACCGCCATTGCGGCTCAACCAAAAGAAGCAGCAGGCGGCGATATTTCATACTTAAAAGAACTGGCATGGAAAGTAGAATTTGCCAATGCACCTGTAATGAAAGAGACTATGCTGGATGTAATAAAAGCAACTGGCGAAATTCAATCTGCCCCCGGCGATGAAGTAACGATAGCTTCCAAATCAAATGGCATTGTAAAATTTGTGGGCAATAACAATATTACTGGTTCGGCTATCCGGGCAGGGCAAACAATGTTTACGGTTACTGGTGGCGAAATTGCTTTTGAAAATGTGGATGCAGCCAAACAAACGGCAAGAGCAGAGTTAGCTTCGGCTAAAAGAGAGTATGAAAGAACAGGTGAATTAATAAAAGACAAACTAATAACACAAGGAGAATTTCAAAATGCTAAACTCCGGTACGAACAGGCACAAATTACCCTTAGCAGTCTTAGCCGTAATTATAGCGGCGGGAAAAGCCTTTCCTCATCCATTAATGGGTTTATTAAAAGCATAATGGTAAGCGAAGGACAATATGTATCAGCAGGCCAACCATTGGCTACTGTTACTAAAAATCAACGACTGATTTTGAAAGCAGATGTATCATTGAAAGATGCAGATAAAATAAATAATATACAGGAAGCAAATTTTACCATTATTCAAAATAAAGAATCTTATAGCACAAGAGAATTGAATGGTAAATTATTGGCAGTTGGAAAAACAACAGCAGGTAACTCGCCATTTATTCCTGTGCATTTTCAGATAGACAGTAAACCCGGCATATTGCCCGGTTCTTTTGCAGAAGTATTCTTAAAAACAAATCCCATAAGTGATGCGTTGGTTATTCCTGTTTCTGCATTAGTGGAAGAACAGGGAATATTCTATGCGTATGTGCAAACCGAAGGAGAAAGTTTTCAAAAAAGAGAATTGAAACTGGGCGCAAATGATGGACAGAAAGTACAGGTACTTTCAGGTGTGGCAGAAGGGGAAAGGGTTGTTATTAAAGGAGGCTATCAAATTAAATTATCACAGGCAAGCGGTGCATTACCTGCTCATGGGCATGAGCATTAAAATTCAGAACGATGTTAAATAAAATTATACGGTTTTCTTTACATAATCGGGTGCTGGTAATAGCAGCTTCAGTTCTTTTACTGTTAGCAGGTACATACACCGCTACTAAAATGGAAGTGGATGTATTTCCAGACTTAACAGCCCCTACCGTTGTGGTGTTAACGGAAGCTCATGGTATGGCTCCTGAAGAAGTAGAAAGATTAGTAACCTTTCCGGTGGAAACAGCCGTAAACGGTGCAGGTAACGTAAGACGGGTAAGGTCGTCTTCCTCTGCCGGTATTTCAATTGTGTGGGTAGAGTTTGAATGGGGAACAGATATTTACCGGGCAAGACAAATAGTGAGTGAAAAAATAAGTGTTGTCTCCAACCAATTGCCCATCGGAGTAAATGCACCGGTAATGGCTCCGCAATCTTCCATCATGGGAGAAATTATGCTGATTAGTGTAACAGGAACGGCAACTAATAAAATGGAAACCCGGACTATTGCTGATTGGCAAATCCGTCCTTTGCTGCTTTCCATCGGCGGCGTATCACAAGTTGTAGTAATTGGTGGCGAATACAAACAGTTTCAGATACTGGCATCACCACAAAAAATGAGTTATTACAATGTATCACTTACGGAATTACTGAAAGCATCGGAAGAAGCGAATAAAAATGCTGCCGGTGGTTTTATGAGTGAGTACAGCAACGAATACATTGTAAGAGGCATTGGGCGAACAAATGATTTGAATGAATTAGGCAGGTCGCTGATAAAAACAGTGAATGGCAGTCCGGTTACTATTCAGGATGTGGCTGAAATAAAAATTGGTTCTGCTATTAAAATTGGTGACGGTTCATTAAAAGGTAATCCTGCTGTGATAATGACAGTAATGAAACAACCCGGAACAAACACATTGGAACTTACCCAAAAAATTGATGATGCTCTTGCCAACTTAAAGAAAACATTACCTGTTGATTTAGAGATAAACACAAAAATATTCAGGCAGGCAGATTTTATCAATGCCTCTATTGGCAATATTCAAAAAACATTAATTGAAGGTTCTCTGTTTGTAATCATTATCCTGTTCCTTTTTTTGATGTACTGGCGGCCTACATTCATTTCACTTATTGCAATACCGGTTTCTTTAATAACAGCTATACTTACCTTGAAGTGGTTGGGCTTTACTATTAATACGATGAGCTTGGGCGGTATGGCTATTGCAATTGGTGCATTGGTAGATGATGCAATCATAGATGTAGAAAACGTATTTAAGCGACTAAAACAAAATGCAACAAAACCGGAAGCAGAACAAAAGAAAAAACTGGATGTAATATTTGATGCTTCAGTTGAAATAAGAACTTCTATTATCAATGCAACATTTATTATCATCGTAGCATTTGTTCCCCTATTCTTTTTATCAGGCATGGAGGGCAGACTGTTAGCACCTTTAGGTATTGCTTTCATTGTTTCACTGTTTGCATCGTTGATAGTTGCCATTACCATTACTCCTGTTTTGTGCAGCTATTTATTGACAAGCGATAAGATGTTGAGACGGCAGCATAAAGAAAGCTGGATAGTCCGAAACCTCAGCAAAGCGTATGAGGGCGGTTTGAAAACAGCAATGAATTTTAAAAAATCAATCATTGCCTTTGCAATAGTCTTATTTATTGGTGCATTGATATTGCTGAGCACATTAGGCAGAAGTTTTTTACCAGAGTTTAATGAAGGTTCCTTAGTGGTGAGTGCCACCAGTTTGCCGGGTATCTCATTAGAAGAAAGCAATAAGATTGGTGCAAATGTTGAAAAAACCTTGCTGACAATTCCTGAAATAAAAATTACTACCAGAAGAACCGGCAGGGCAGAATTGGATGAACATGCACAGGGAGTAAATGCTTCGGAAATTGATGCACCTTTTGTATTGAAAGAACGAAGCAGGGAAGAATTTATGAAAGATGTGCGACAGAAATTAGCAGGTGTTTCAGGAGCCAATATTACCATAGGTCAACCCATTGGCCATCGTATAGACCACATGCTTTCCGGTACAAGAGCCAATATTGCAATCAAAATATTCGGAACTGATTTAAATAAACTTTTTACCATCTCTAATCAAATTAAAAGTACCATCGAAAGCACAGAAGGCTTGGTTGATTTAAGTGTGGAGCAACAGGTACAGATACCGCAAGTGCAGATAAAGGCCAACAGGGATATGCTGAGTAAATACGGTATCACTATTGGCGAGTTTGCTGAGTTTACTGACATCGCTTTTGCAGGTGAAAAGGTTTCTGAAGTATATGAAGGCAACCAGCGTTTTGATTTGGTACTTCGCTTTGATGAAAGCAACAGGGGCAACCTGGAAAAAATCAGTAACACTTTAATTGATACAAAAGACGGAGTGAAAATTCCGC
>JANORJ010000647.1:0-2708 GCA_031415255.1 Chitinophagaceae bacterium
ATTGGGAATGAGTGACCAGCAAGGACAACAGTTTCAAGTAACAATTATAGAAATAAAAGAAGAGGCGGTCATGCTTGATGCAAACCACCCACTAGCCGGACAAGATTTGATTTTTGACTTGGAACTAGTAGAGATTGTTGGTGGAAAACCATTGATAATTATGCCATAAACAACGGCAATTGGCAATACACAATTGATAAAAAGTTCATGCAAAATTTGTGTGAACTTTTTCTATTTAAAGAAAGCTTTGCATATTGCTAACTGCCAATTCTTTGCTGTATATTACATACCCCAAAAGAAAAAATATGTTTGAAAAATACCAGTTTACAGCAGCAGAGAGGTTTATAAGATATGTGCAAATAGATACACAAAGCGACCCTCAATCTCTGGCACATCCCACTACTGAAAAGCAAAAAGATTTAAGCAAGCTATTGGCAGAAGAACTGAAACAAATAGGTATTGCTGATGCTCACATGGATGAGTGGGGTTATGTATATGCAACTATTCCATCAACCACCAATAAGAAAGTTCCTGTTATTTGTTTTTGCGCCCATGTAGATACAGCACCAGATTGCAGCGGAACGAATGTAAAGCCGTTAGTACATAAAAATTATCAGGGGCAAGATATTGTATTGCCTGATGATAAATCGCAAGTGCTGAGATTAAGTGAGTATCCTTACCTAAAAACACAAATGGGTAATGATATCATAACTGCTTCTGGAAATACATTACTTGGTTCTGATGATAAAGCAGGGGTGGCAGAAATAATGGATCTGGCAAATTTTTTAATGGCAAACAAAAATATAAAGCATGGCGAAATAAAAATCCTTTTTACTCCAGATGAAGAAGTAGGTAAAGGAACAGCGAAAGTTGATTTGATAAAACTAGGTGCTGATTTTGGTTACACATTAGATGGCGGCGAAGCAGGTTCATTGGAAGATGAAACATTTAGTGCAGATGGTGTGCAGGTAATTATTCATGGGGTAATTGCACACCCGGGATATGCAAAAGATAAAATGATAAATGCAATGAAGATTGCCGGTGAAATACTGGCGGCTTTACCAAAGGACAGGTTATCACCAGAATCAACCGATGGTAAAAGAGGATTCATTCATCCAGTACGATTGGAAGGCATTGCCGAAAAATGTACGATTGATTTTATCATCCGTGATTTTGATACTGAAGGTTTGGTAAAAAAAGAAGATTATTTAAGAACCCAGATAGAAGAAAGGCTGCGGACTTATCCGAAAGCTTCTTTCGAATTTCATGTGCAGGAGCAATACCGCAACATGAAAGAAATATTAGACGCAAACACTCAGGTGGTAGATTTTGCTAAAGAAGCCATTACTATGGCCGGACTTGAATTAAAGATGGAAAGTATTCGTGGCGGCACAGATGGCAGCCGACTTTCTTTCATGGGTTTGCCATGCCCCAATTTATTTGCCGGTGAGCAGGGTATTCATTCTAAACTGGAGCATATCAGTGTGCAGGATATGAATAAAGCCGTGGAGACAATGGTGCATTTGGTAATGGTGTGTGAAGAAAAAAGTTAAGCCCTGTCCCTAAAGGGAACTTAGGCTAAGTAGTTCCTGTATTTTGTCAAACTTTTTAAAGAAAATTGTTTTTACCCCGAAGGGGTGAAATTTTAATAGCTCCGGGTAAAACCCGGAGAAACAAACGGATGAGTGTTGTTGGAACCCCAGAGGGGTTCAATAAAAACTGAATAACAGAACAAGTTCGCAATGAAGATTATAGTAGCACTGGTAATGATATAATAATGATTCAAGATAGTGTAACTTACATTCTAAATTTTTAATTATGGACTACGCAAAACTATTATCAGAATATTGGTGGGTGCTGGTATCTGTATTTATTTTCTTCAGCGGATTGTATTCTGTTAATCAGGGTACGATAGCTGTAGTTACCATGTTCGGCAAATACAGAAGAATAGCTGGGCCCGGTCTGCGTTTTAAAATACCTTTGATAGAGCAGATTTATAAAAAACTCTCCATTCAAAACCGGTCCGTGGAATTGGAATTTCAGGCGGTAACACAAGATCAGGCCAATGTGTACTTTAAAGTAATGATGCTTTTTGCCGTACAAAATGCAAACGAGGAAACAATTAAAAAAGTTGCTTTTAAATTTATCAGCGATAAAGACCTGATGCAGGCATTGATAAGAACGATTGAAGGTAATATCCGTTCGTTTGTAGCTACTAAGAAGCAGGCGGAAGTGTTAGGACTTCGCCGGGAAATAGTAGAATATGTAAAAGTGGAAATTGACCACACATTAGAAGAGTGGGGTTATCATTTACTTGATCTGCAGATTAATGATATTACGTTTGATAAAGTAATTCTTGATTCAATGAGTAAGGTGGTAGCTTCTAACAACCTGAAAGCGGCTGCTGAAAATGAAGGTCAGGCATTATTAATTACTAAAACAAAAGCTGCAGAAGCAGAAGGAAACTCTATTAAAATATCAGCGGAAGCTGAAAGAACCGCAGCCCAACTTCGTGGGCAGGGTGTGGCGTTATTCCGCCAGGAAGTGGCAAAAGGTATGTCAGAGGCAGCCGGGCAAATGAAAAGGGCAAACCTCGACACCAATGTAATCCTGTTTACCATGTGGACAGAGGCAGTGAAAAATTTTGCAGAATATGGTAAAGGCAATGTGATCTTTCTTGATGGGAGTCCAGATGGAATGGAAAAAAC
>JANORJ010000648.1:0-3613 GCA_031415255.1 Chitinophagaceae bacterium
TTATTAATGATAGCAATGTATGCTAATCGGGAAATTCGGTTTTCAATTTCAATGTCTTTATTAAAAGTGGCAGACGATTTATAGATTTCAGGTTCCTTAGTAATGGCGTCAAACACCACCGCCGGATCGTCTGCTTCAATAATTATTTCGGTGGCAGAAAGGCGGATAATAATTTCCGGTTCAAAGAAAAATAAATCAGGAAATCCGATATGATCAGGATTAGCAGATGCCACTTTTTCTATTTCATTTTTCAGATCATAACCAAGATGGCCAAACAGCCAGCTTTGCTTTTCATCAATGAAATGTTGGAATGCTTCCAATGCACTCCCCGCATCAGTTCTTAGTTGCCGCTTTACTCCTGCCGCCAGCAGGCATTCCATTGAGTGTGGCTCAATCTGGTATTGATGGTTATCTAAAAAACAAAAAGTGCTGAACTGTTGTACCCAGTTCAGCACTTTTTGTTTTGTCTGTTCAAAATCACTTATAGTAAAAGTGCAGTTAGTTAAAGTTTTTTTAATCAATTTGTTCAACCCTGTTCAGGGCCGGGAGTTTAATAATCATCATCTTCCTCATCGTCATCCATGTCTTTATCATTAAACATGTCTTTGAACTCGTCGTCTATTTTAAATTCATCTTCTTCCTCTTTTTTTCCGGCACCAACGCCAGCACTCTTTTTCCCTTTTGATTTAGGAACATCAAATTCTTCAAAATCAGGATCCCACTCTTCTTCCTCTTCGGGTTTTTCCCAATCATCAGGTTTTTCTTCGGCATCATCATCGTCATCGTCGTCTTTATCTTTTTTTGAAGCACCTGCCTTCCCTCCTTTTTTGGTGGGTTTCACATCTTCATCATCATCCAGCTCATCATCGTCATCATCTTCTTCCTCTTTTTTAGTGGGTTTTGCTGATGGCTTTTTGGCAGCCGCTTGCTCAGCCGCAGAATTAGTTTTCGCTAGGGTTCTTTTTTCTTTATCGATTTTTAATGTCATGCCTTGAAGGATTATTACTGTAAAATTTCAGCGAAGTTTTTAATCCGCCAAATTTTAAACGACTTTTTTTATATTAATATTCCGGGTTATTTTATTTCTATAATTTGTTCCCGACCCGGGCCATTGGAAATAAAATGAATATTTACCCCAAGGTATTCATTAATAAACTTAACATATACTTTCATTGTATCAGGCAAGTCGGCATATGATTTCGCTGCACTACTGTCTGTATTCCACCCTGCAAAGGCTTTATACTGCGGCACGGGTTTCATTCTATCCATCTGGAAAGGTATTTCCCGGCTTAGTTTTCCTTTTAATTGATAATCGGTGCAAACCTCCAGTTCTTTGAAAGAATCCAGCACATCGGCCTTTGTCATCACAATCTTTGTCACCCCGTTTATCATGCAGGCAAAGTTCAAAGCTACCAAGTCAATCCAGCCGCAACGGCGGGGGCGACCGGTAGTGGCGCCAAACTCATTCCCGATTTTTCTTAGTTCTTCTCCGGTTTCATTTTCCAGTTCCGTAGGAAAAGGACCACTTCCTACTCTTGTGCAATATGCTTTGGTAATGCCTATTACGTCTCTTATATGTTGTGGAGCTATTCCTAAACCACTGCAAACACCGGCAGAGATTGTGCTTGAAGATGTAACATAAGGAAACGTACCAAAGTCAATATCGAGCATACTTCCCTGTGCTCCTTCAGCTAATATTTTTTTGCCGGCTTTTATCTGTTTATTGATAAAGTATTCGCCGTTTACAATATTCAGCTCTTTCAAAAATTCCAATGCTTCAAAAAATTCTTCTTCCCAAGCTGTAATATCTTCCTGAAAATTATAATTATCTAACAACCGTTGGTGTTTTAACCGCAGCTTAATATAGGAAGTAGTAAAATTTTTATCAAGTAAATCGCCAACTCGTAATCCATTGCGGCCGGTTTTATCCATGTAGGCCGGGCCAATTCCTTTTAAGGTAGATCCAATTTTTTCTTTTCCTTTTGACAGCTCAGCCGCCTTATCCAATGCCCGGTGAGTGGGTAGAATAAGGTGTGTACGTTCTGCTATGAAAAGACTCTTCTTCAGGTCAATACCAAAAGAAGCTACCGTATCACATTCTCTTTTTAATGTGATAGGATCTAGTACTACTCCATTGCCAATCAGGTTAATAACACCTTCCCGGAAAACACCGGAAGGTATTTGGTGCAATACCACTTTCTGATCATTTACATATAAAGTGTGCCCTGCATTGGGGCCACCCTGAAACCTAGCCACTACATCGTAGTCTTTGGCAAAGAAGTCAACTATTTTTCCTTTTCCTTCATCGCCCCATTGGAGGCCGAGTATTACATCTACCATTTGCTGGATATTAAATTATAGGCGAGCCATCCTTCGTAAATTTTATGCGACGCCTTCTACAGGCAGGCAAAAATAAGGGTTCATTAAAAAGCTGCCATATTAAATCCTGAGTTTGAAGTATTTTTTATACCCAATTAGAACGGACTTGTTAACCCCATCCGGGTAAGTAGTAGGCAAAGGCTATCTTATCAACGTTATCGTCCCTTTTTTAGTTATTGCTTTGTCATCTTTAGTTACACCATCTATCATCCACAAATACACACCTCCCGGCTGATCCCTGCCGTTGATTTTACCATCCCATCCATCATTGAGTTTAGAAGTAGAAAATATCAATTGCCCCCAGCGGTTAAACACCCTGAAATATTTATAGCTTTTAATGCCCACCGGGAATGGGGTAAACTTATCATTCTTTCCATCATTGTTTGGTGTAAACCCAGTTGGCACATAAATATCCGGGCCTTTATATACTCGTACCGTAACAAATCCTTCCCCTTTGCAACCAGCAATGGTAGAAGATACAACCCGGTATTGAACTACATCGCCAACAATACCAACGGTAACGATGGGGTTAGCAATAGTGGGATCACTAAGGCCACGGGTTGGCGACCAGGAGTAATTGATAACATCGCTGTCTGATGGAACGGCTAGCAACTGAAACTGATCGCCTGAATAACCAACCGAATCATAAGGAAACGTTTTTACTTTAATAGGTGGTGTTACATCAATAAAAACCTGATCTGTTACCAATGAAGCACAACCATTAATGTCGGATACTATTGACAAGGTGTAAGTAAAATCTTTAGGTGCTGCAGATACTGGATTGGCAATAGAAGCATTATCAAGGTAGGTAATTGGCGACCAGGAATATTGTGTACCGCCTGAAGCCTGCATCGGATAAGTTTGACCATAACAAATAAAACCATCTGTTCCGGCATTGGGGATAGGTGCTGCATTTACATTTACTATCACTGTGTCTTTATCACTACAACGACCGAGTGTGGCAGTAACATAATATTCTGTGGTAACTACCGGATTGGCAACAGGATTAAAAATAGTAGTGGAGCTAAGTCCCGTTGATGGTGTCCATGTATATTGTGTGGCATTAGAAATCAATGCTAATTGTGTGGATTTACTTTCGCAAATAGTTGCGTCCGTTTGCTTTGTCATTGTAAAATTGCTGCCCAGCAAAACTGTAGCAGGAAAAGTAGTACTACATCCAAGATTATCTTTTATCGTAACGGTATAACCACCCGGTGCCACATTAAATGTATTA
>JANORJ010000649.1:0-6686 GCA_031415255.1 Chitinophagaceae bacterium
GCTGGGTGTTATCTGGAGTTTTGCCACTATTGAGCTGATAGGCTACAAAATAACTATCCTTAATGCCCTTATACCACCGTTAATAGTAGTGATTGGTATTCCAAATTGTATTTATTTTTTGAATAAGTTTCATACGGCTTACTACGATCCTTCGTCAGGCTCAGGAGGCGACAAAAAAAAATCATTGGTAATGATGGTGGATCGTATGGGCATTGTTACTCTGTTTTGTAATCTGGCTGCTGCCATTGGTTTTGCCGTATTTGCATTAACACAAAGTCAGATATTACGAGAGTTTGGTATTGTTGCCGGTATTAATATTGTTGTATTATTTTTTATTTCCCTCATTCTTATTCCGGCTGTGCTTAGTTTTTTACCAGCACCCAAAACAAGACATACAAAGTATTTGCATAATCCCGGATTGAACCGCTGGTTAGACAGGTTAGAAAGATGGTCACTCAACCACCGCAAACTTATTTATACAATTACTGCTTGCATAGTAGCCGTATCTATTGTCGGTGCCACCCGGTTAAAAACACTTGGTTTTATTGTTGACGATCTGCCTAAAGAAGATAAGATTTATACTGACCTCCGTTTTTTTGAAACCAATTTTAAAGGAGTGATGCCGTTAGAAATTTTAATAGATACTAAAAAGAAATACGGAGTAAGCCGAAATCTTAATAACCTGGAACGGATAGATTCCCTATCGAAATTTCTGGCGGCTATGCCAAACATCGCAAAACCATTAAGCATAGTAGAAGGATTAAAATTTGCGAAGCAGGCTTTTTTTGATGGCGACAGTAATAGCTATTCCATGCCATCCAGTTATGATCTGCCTGCCTTATCGCAATACCTTAACTTCAAAGGAGATTCGGGCAATGTAAAAAATTCGTTTGCCAAGATAGTCACCACTTTTATGGATAGCACGAAACAGCAGGCTCGCATTAGTGTAAGTATGGCAGATGTGGGAAGTAAACGGTTACCGCAAATTTTAGATAGCATTACTACAAGAGTCAATCAGCTTTTTGACAAAGACAAATATGAAGTGCAACTTACCGGCACCAGCGTCACTTTTCTTGAGGGCAGCAAGTATATATTGAATGGATTAAAAGATAGTATTGCCTGGGCATTTTTATTTATAGCCCTTTGCATGTTATACCTGTTCAGGTCGGTCCGCATTCTTCTTTGTTCTCTTATTCCCAATATTATTCCTTTGTTGATTACAGCTGGCATTATGGGTTGGGCAGGCATTCCACTGAAGCCTTCTACTGTGTTGGTTTTTAGTGTGGCATTGGGCATTGCCATTGATATAACTATCCGGTTTTTGGTTAATTATAAACAAGAATTGCCGCACAATAATTATGATATGAAGCAAACGGTGATTGAAACCATCCATAGTACCGGTATCAGCATCATTTATACTTCATTAGTTCTCATTGCAGGTTTTGTCATTTTCTGCTTTAGCGGCTTCGATGGTACCAAAGCTCTGGGCTGGCTTACTTCTATTACGTTGATTACCGCCACTTTTACCAACTTGGTTCTTTTACCAGCTATTTTAATTTCTGTTATTAAAACGAAGAAATAAACAGGCTGTAATCCCTTGCAGCATAATATTCCCGAAAATTGTCAATACTATTAGACATTGGTAGAAAGAATCATATTATTAAGCTGTTTTGTTTAATTATATAATTCTAACCGGTGGTGTAATTTTTTAACTTTTTAGTTTGCGATTATATATTTTCGTCGATTGGTACAGGTTCTTATTTCATTTAATTAATATTAAAAAACTGCTCATGAGAAAATTATCTCTCCTAATGATGGGAGTTCTGCTTTTCGCCATACAGGCATTGGCACAACGAACTATCTCCGGTAAGGTGACAGATGACAAAGGTGTTCCCCTTCCCAAAGTTTCAGTTCAAATAAAAGGTACCAACACAGGTGTTGTTACTAAAGATGATGGTACGTATTCCATCAACGTACCGGCTAACGGTCGGATACTAATAATTTCTGCGGCAGACATGGCCACGCAAGAAATTGGAATTGGTAACCAAAGTGTATTTAATACTTCACTAAAGTCTGCTGAAAAAGCTTTGGATGAGGTAGTAGTAGTTGCATACGGTACCAGCCAAAAAGAAACCTTTACGGGAAGTGCTACCAAGATTAGTGCAAAAGATGTAAGGGATCGTCCGCTAACCAATATTGCTTCTGCACTTACAGGTGCTTCGGCCGGTTTAGCTACTACTACAGCAAGCGGGCAACCCGGCTCTACACCTGGTGTTCGTATCCGGGGCTTTGGTTCTATCAATGCTTCCAGCGAACCTTTGTATGTGGTGGATGGAGTTCCACTTGGTTCCGCCTTATCAAATATTAATATGGATGATGTTGAAAGTCTTTTTGTATTAAAAGATGCTGCCACTACTTCCTTGTATGGTTCTCGTGCAGCTAATGGTGTTATTATGATAACCACCAAAAAAGGTAGAAAAGGAAAAAACAATATCAATTTTAAATATAACCGTAGTGTTACTTCCAGATCTATTCCTGACTATTCAAGAGTATCTGCAGAGCAATACTATCCGCTGATGTGGGAAGCTTATCGCAATTCATTAGCCTACAGGGCAACTAATCCCATAGCACTCGCCACTGCCAGCAATACAGCATCTGGATTAACAACTGGTCAGAACGGAATTGTAGATCTACTGGCTTACAACCCTTTTAATCTGCCAAAAGCTCAGGTAATGTTGCCTGACGGCACATTAAATACCGCCGCCCAACTAATATACGACCGCAAAGACCTTAACTGGTTTGACCCACTTACCAGAGATGGTGTTCGTAATGAATATAGTGTGAACCTTGGTGGTGGTGCTGAAAAAACAGATTATTTTTTATCTTTTGCTTACACAAAAGAAGACGGATATATTAAACGTTCAGACTTTGAAAGATTTAATGCCAGAGCCAATATCAACTCTCAAATAAAGGACTGGTTGAAAGTAGGAATGAATCTTGCCTTTATCCGTTCCGGAGGAAATTTTGCATCTACCGATGGAAGCAATTCAATTGTAAATCCTTTCTTTTTTGCTGCCCGCATGGGGCCTATCTACCCTGTCTATGCATATAACCCTACTGTACCCGGCGCCTATTTGTTGGATGCAAACGGAAACAAGCAATATGACTTTGGTAATGCCACCCTGCCGGGTCTGCCGGCTCGTCCTGCTGGTGCTTATGGTGGACGCCACACCATTGCAGAAAATGAACTGAGTCGTGAATTTTTTAAAAGAAATGTCTTCAACGGAAGGGCTTATGCTGAAGTAAAATTGATGGAAGGCTTGAAGTTGACTACCAATTTTGCCACTGATATTACCAGCCGTTTTGATGTAACTTTTCAAAATAAAATTATTGGAGACGGTGCCCCTTCTGGCCGTGTTACCAAAGACTACCAGACTATAACTGGTCTTACGCTGAACCAGCTATTGAATTATAACAAAAGTTTTCGCCGTCACAATTTTGAAGTATTGGCTGGCCATGAAAATTTCAGGGTAAACGAAGACTACCTGAGTGGTCAACGTCAGGGACAAATAGTAGATGGCAATGTGCAGCTGATAAACTTTACCACTACCACCAACCTTTCTTCCAGAGAAGAAAACAGGACTATAGAAAGCTATTTTGGCAATCTAAAATATGATTTCGATAAAAGACTTTTCTTTACCCTTGGTGGTCGTACAGATGGTAACAGCCGATTTAAAAAAGAAGTAAGATGGGGTAAATTCTGGAGTACCAGTGCTGCTTGGGTGCTTACCCGTGAAAGCTTTATAAAGAAAGCGAAATTTATCAATTTTTTAAAATTGAGAACCTCGTATGGTACTACTGGTAATGATGCCGGCATCAGCTATTATGCGTATCAAACCCTGTATGACCTGGGAAGAAATAATGGTTTAATTCCTGGCATCTTGCAGGCTACTTTAAGTGATACTACAATTACCTGGGAGTCTAACAAACAATTTGATATTGGACTGGAATTTGAACTATTCAAAAGCCGCATTACCGGTTCTATTGAATATTTCAACAGAAAATCTGACAACCTCATCTTTAGTGTGCCACTGCCAATATCAAGTGGGTTCACTTCTATATTAAGAAACATAGGCTCGATGTATAATAAGGGTGTAGAAATAGACCTTTCTGCTGATGTGATAAAGACAAAAGATTTTACCTGGAATATTTCAGTAAATGCTACCACCTTTAAAAACCAAATCACCAAACTGCCACAAAAAGAAATCATCAGTGGAACTAAAAAATTGATGGTTGGTAAGTCAATCAATGATTACTGGCTTCGCCAATGGTATGGCGTGGATCCTACAGACGGTGCAGCATTATTTAAAGCAGCCAACGGTTTAGGTGCAGGTGTTCGTATTAATTCAAAAGGAGATACCGTTACTACCGATATCAATAATGCAAAATTTGACTATTCTGGATCTGCCATTCCAGATTGGTATGGTGGATTACAAACAAGTTTCCGTTACAAAGGCTTTAGTTTCTCTGTGTTAGCCAACTGGCAGGCAGGTGGTTTAACGTATGATGATACTTATGCTGCTTATATGCACTCAGGTACATACGGTGCATCACTCCATACAGACATGCTAAAGCG
Source organism: Chitinophagaceae bacterium (assembly GCA_031415255.1). GTDB lineage: Bacteria > Bacteroidota > Bacteroidia > Chitinophagales > Chitinophagaceae > JJ008. The sequence goes on from JANORJ010000649.1 coordinate 4,637, forward strand.
GTGGCAGAAACCCGGCGACATTAGCAATGTGCCAAGAATGGATAATGCACAAAACTCAGTGTTTGGTGCTACTAGCTCTCGTTGGTTAACAAAAGCTTCTTTTTTCAACCTGCAAAATGTTACGTTGTCGTATGATATCGAAAACAACAAACACTTGAAAAAGGCCTCCATCAACAGTGCCCGGTTTTACATTTCAATTGAAAACGTAAAAATGTTTACCAAAAGAGCAGGGATGAATCCGGGTCAATCTTTTTCTGGGGTAACCTCTATTGGTTACATACCAGCAAGAGTATTTAACGTAGGTCTAAATTTGAATTTGTAATTATTAAAACACTAAACAATGAAGAATATAAATAAAATTGTTTTGGTAGCAGTTGTAGCTGGCCTTTCACTCAGCTCCTGTAAAAAAGACTACCTGGAAACCAACCCAACTGACCAGGTAGATGCAGCATCTGTACTTACCACAACAGAAAATGCAAAAGCTGCACTGAACGGTATCCATCGTTCTATGTTCTTGAGATATAATAACCAGGGCGAATTTGGTTTTGGCACCGTGATGCTTAACAATGATTGTCTTGGCGAAGATTATATTTTCGCTGGTCAGTCCAATGGATGGTTTCTTACTTTTTATCGCTGGTTAGATCACCGCAATTCCAATTCAGGAAACTGCGAATTTCCATACCGATTTTTTTACCGTATTATTTCCAATTCCAATGTACTTATCAATGGTGTAGATGGAGCTGCCGGATTAACAGCCGACAAAAACAACATCAAAGGACAGGCACTTACATACAGAGCATGGGCCTATTTTAACCTTGTTCAATTATATGGCAAAAGGTTTGATAAAACCACTACTAATGCCAATCCGGGTGTGCCGCTTGTATTAACCAATACAATTTTACCACAGGCAAGAGCTACTGTGGCACAAGTTTATGCTCAGGTTAATGCAGATCTTAATACTGCAGAAGGTTTGCTAGGCACTACAAGAGTTGATAAATCGAATTTCAATGTGAATTTGGTAAGAGGAATGCAGGCTAGGGTAGCGTTAACGCAACAGGATTGGGACAGAGCCGCTACCAAAGCTGCCGCTGCCAGAAGTGCCTTTAGCTTGATGAATGCTGCACAGCAATCAGAAGGATACAGCAACTATGATAATCCTGAGTGGATGTGGGGTGGCCGTCAGGTAGATGATCAGACAGAATTTTTTACTGCTTACCTGGCTTACATCAGTTACAATTTTAACTCCACCAATATCAGAACAAATCCAAAGTGCATCAACAACCTATTATATAATGGAATGGATGCAAATGATGTTAGAAGAAGGCTTTGGATACCTACCAATCTTGCACTTTCCGGTGGCACTGGTTACACCTCAGCACCGACCGTAACTATTTCTGGTGGCAGTGGTACTGGTGCGACAGCAACTGCAACAGTTGCAGGTGGCAGTATTGTTGGTTTTACAATTACTAATGCCGGTAGCGGTTACACTTCTACCCCAACCATAACACTAAGTGGCGGTGGTGGCACAGGTGCTGTAATTTTTCCGGTTGTTGCCGCAGGAAAATTAATTAATGTGCTTTTTGTTCCGCCAATTACACCTCCCGGCGGAATTAGAAATCCTTTTATGAACCAAAAGTTTAAAGCTAAAGATTTTGCCAACTCCGTTGGTGATGTTCCTTATATGAGAGTGGCAGAAATGATATTGATAGAAGCCGAAGCAAGGGCAAGAAACGGACAGGATGGTCTGGCACAGGATGCTTTATTTATTTTAATGGCTAACCGTGTACCCGGTTCGGTAAAATCAACCAATACAGGTGTTGCTTTACTAGATGAAATAATGTTGTCTCGCCGGGTAGAGCTTTGGGGTGAAGGTTTCCGTTTTCTGGATCTAAAGCGGCTAAATATGTCTCTTGACCGCAACGGTTACAATCACAACCAGGCGTTGGCAGTAACGATGAATATGGCCGCCGGTTCTGTTAACTGGGAATATGCTATTCCGCAGGCAGAAATAAATGCCAACACACTAGTTACCCAGAATCCATAATCAGTT
>JANORJ010000650.1:0-2561 GCA_031415255.1 Chitinophagaceae bacterium
TATGAACGTAACGAGCCATCTGTTCAGTGTCAATCAACTTTTCTTTAAACGACCTCTTTGGTGGAAGAGGATGGTGGCTTGTAAAAGGGGCCCAGGTTCGGGGCCCCTTTCTTTATACCCCAACCTCTAAAGGGGCTTTTCCCACACACAGCCCTGCTTTTCAAGATTTTCTATCGCTTTTTCCAGCTATTTAAAACATGAGATTACTTCTTTAATACAGCCGTGTTTCATCCTCCGGCTTCCGATTTCAAACTTCTTTCTCTACATTTGTTGTTATGAACGTAGACAACATGGAGTATAATACTACCAGAAATCATTTGACTATGCGGGAATATGGCCGCCATGTACAAAAGATGGTGGAACATATTATGACTATTGAGGATCCTGAACGCCGCCAACGCAATGCACAGGCAGCTATAGAACTGATGGGTTTTTTAAACCCTCATTTAAAAAATGTTGAAGATTTCCGGCATAAGCTATGGGATCATTTATTTCTTATTTCCGATTTCACGTTAGATGTAAAATCACCTTACCCGATACCAACCAGGGAAACGCTAAAGGCAAAACCTGACCCATTACCTTATCCAAAACGGCAACCTAAATTATTACATCTTGGAAAAAATCTGGAAGTGATAATTGATAAAGCATTAAAAGAAGAAAATCCTGAAAAACGATTAGGTTTTGCTAATGCCATTGCTTACTACATGAAGCTGGCTTACAATAACTGGCACAAAGAAATAGTACATGACGATGCTATACAAAGCGAATTAAGCGGTATTACTAATGGTCAGCTTACGTTTACCAATACGCCTTATGTAAAAGCTTTCCGTCCGCAACAGGAAGGCAGGGATAACAGGGGCAGCTATGGCAAACGACCCGGTGGTGGTAAATACCAGCAGCGTGGCGGCAGTAGTGGTGGGGGTGGTCGCAGAAATGACGGCAGGGATAACAATCGAGGTGGTGGCGGTTATCAGAAAAAGAGATATTAATAATTAATCAGGTTAAATAAGTTATTGGGTTAATTGGTCTTTACCGATTAACCCTTTTTTAATTTTACCTTGCGTCCAAATTAACCAATACCCAATTAACTAATTAACCAACATGCATTCATTCGAAGTAAGAGGCGGGAAAAAATTACACGGAGAAATTATTCCGCAGGGTGCAAAAAATGAAGCTCTGCAAATTATCAGTGCCGTGTTGCTGACACCAGAAAAAGTTACCATCACCAACATTCCCGATATTATAGATGTGAACCTGCTCATAGAACTGCTGGGTGAAATGAATGTGAAGTTGGAAAGGATAAGCCGTGACACCTGCACTTTTCAGGCAGATAATGTAAACATTGATTATTTACATAGTGAAGCCTATAAAAAGAAAAGCGGAAAGCTTCGTGGGTCAGTAATGCTGGCCGGGCCAATGCTGGCAAGATTTAAAAAAGCATTTATTCCAAAACCGGGTGGCGATAAAATTGGCAGACGAAGATTGGATACTCATATCATCGGTTTTGAAAAACTCGGTGCTTCTTTTACGTATCATGAAGATGGGTTTTTCTATCTTGATGCACCCAACCTGCATGGTCATTCCATGTTGTTAGACGAACCATCTGTTACCGGCACCGCCAATATTGTGATGGCGGCTTCTATGGCAAAAGAAACCACTACTATTTATAATGCTGCCTGCGAACCTTACCTGCAGCAACTATGCAGAATGCTGAATAGAATGGGCGCAAAGATTAGCGGCATCGGCAGTAATAGGCTGACGATTGAAGGAGTTGATTATCTCGCAGGTACCGAACATCGCATGCTGCCGGATATGATTGAAGTGGGTTCTTTCATTGGGCTTGCTGCCATGACGCAAAGTGACATTACTATTAAAAATGCAGGCATAGAACATCTCGGTATTATTCCGGAAAAATTTCAGCAACTTGGTATTCAACTAAATTTTAATGGTGATGATATTCATATACCATCGCAGGAGAGTTATGAAATACAAACTTTTCTCGATGGATCGGTGATGACAATTTCTGATCATCCTTGGCCTGGTTTTACCCCCGATTTGTTGAGTATTGTATTAGTAACTGCCATACAAGCAAAAGGCTCTGTATTGATTCATCAAAAAATGTTTGAAAGCCGTTTGTTCTTTGTGGACAAGCTGATTGATATGGGAGCAAGAATTGTACTGTGCGATCCCCACCGAGCAGTAGTGATTGGCTTAGAAAGAGAACAAATGCTGCGTGGCATTACCATGAGCAGCCCCGACATCCGTGCCGGTGTTGCGTTATTAATTGCAGCACTAAGTGCCGATGGAAAAAGTATTATTCAGAATATTGAACAGATAGACAGAGGTTACCAGGATATTGACGGACGATTGAAAAAACTAGGAGCTGATATAAAAAGGATTGAGGCATAATATGACAAAAGACATTTTTGAACAACAACCCATTCTCGAAAACGAAAGAGTATTGCTGCGCCCCATACAGGAAAGTGATTTTAATAACCTCCTACCCTTTTCTTTGAACGAACCAGAATTATGGAAGTTTGGATTAGTAACAGCAGCCGGTG
>JANORJ010000651.1:0-5537 GCA_031415255.1 Chitinophagaceae bacterium
GAACAAAAGCAACCAGAATCCACAACCAATACAACAACATCTGCTGAAGACAAGTTAATAAAAGAATGGCTGCAGGAAAAGGAATGGAAATCTGAAAGCGAAGCGGCTCCTATCACTACTATGAAATTACATAGTGATGGAATTGCTGACTTTACTTATGGAAAAGACCCTTGGGTATATAAAAATGGTTTTTTTGCAATGAAGAGTCTTGATTTTGTAAAGTGGCCTTTTAAGAAAATTGATGAGCAGACTTTTACACTGTTTGTAGAACCGACACAAAAAACTTTCACTTATAAATTTGTCAAAAACTTATAAACCAAAAACCAAATAATCATGAAAAAGAATCTGTTAACACAATTAATTATTGTTCTTTGTTTCACTCTTGGTGCCTGCGGCGGTGGCAAAAAGTCTGCTGCATCTGTTGCACAAAAATGGTGTGAACTAAATGGCAAGGCACACAAAGCTGCAGAAGGGGCAGAAAAAGAAGCAGCAAAAGCTGCATTAGATAAATGGGAAAATGAAATGGAAGCCAAGTATAAAGGTGATGAAGCCTTTATGAAAGAAGTAGAAAAAGAAGCAGAGAAATGCGAAGCGGCTTCTGAGGAAAGATAGAATTCTATAGTTAAAAAGGTGAGTAGCGAAAAAGAATTAATCGCTACTCACTTTTTAAACAACTACTCCGCCCAACTCATCACATAATCATCATTCTCTATCTCCAGTGCTTCCTTTGTCAACATCAATGGATGAAATGTATCTACCATTACCGCTAACTCCTTTGTTTCTTTTGCCCCGATACTTTTCTTTACTGCACCAGGGTGTGGCCCATGCGGAATGCCAGCCGGGTGTAAGGTTATCATTCCCCTTGTTACATTTTTGCGGCTCATAAAATCTCCATCTACATAATAAAGTAATTCATCGCTGTCAATATTGCTATGATTGTATGGCGCTGGAATAGCTTCCGGATGATAATCAAATAACCGGGGGCAAAAAGAACAGACTACAAAATTGTGTGCTTCAAATGTTTGATGCACTGGCGGTGGTTGGTGCACCCTTCCTGTTATTGGTTCAAAATCATGAATGGAAAAAGCATAGGGATAGCAACAGCCATCCCACCCTATTACATCAAAAGGATGTGTGCCATAATGCAAGCCGTATAACATGCCTTTCTTTTTTGCCCTGATTAAAAAGTCTCCTTTCTCATCAAATGTCTGCAGGTTTTGCGGCACCCGGATATCCCTTTCACAGTAAGGAGAATGTTCCATTAACTGGCCATACTTGCTTACATACTTCTTTGGGTAACGAATAGGGCTAAAAGATTCAACGATAAATAATCGGTTATTACTATCATTAAAATGCATCTGATAAATTGTTCCTCTTGGAATAACTAGATAATCGCCGTAACCAAAAATTAATTCACCATACATAGTTTTTAAAATGCCGCTGCCTTCATGTACAAAAATCATTTCGTCTGCATCAGTGTTTTTATAGAAGTAGCTTGTCATACTTTCTTGCGGTGCAGCTAGTACAACATGGCAATCGTTGTTTACCAAAACCGCCTTCCGGCTTTCCAGGTAATCTTTTGCAGGCTTAATTTTAAATCCTTCGAAGCTGCGATGCTTCAACATTTTTTCTTCGGCGATAGTTGGAGCTACACTTACCTGCGGTTCTGTTTTTATAATCTGCGTAGGCGGATGCACATGATACATCAACGAATAATCGTTGGAGAAGCCTTCGGTTGAAAATAATTGTTCAGAGTATAATTCTCCATCTGGCTTGCGAAACTGTGTATGGCGTTTATGCGGAATTTTTCCGAGTGTATGATAATGAGGCATATTTTTTAATTAAAAATGAATAATTAAGAATTAATAATGATGAGAGTCATTATAATTGTTACTTATCTAATTCGAGAGAGACCATCAGGAAATAATATTTCCAGCGGCGTTTATCAATGTGGTAAGTAAAATTTCGGTGTAAAGGCATAATCAAATTTACGGTTAAATTTACACTATCAATGACAAGAATAGGATTAATATCAGATACTCATGGTTACCTGGATGAAGCTGTTTTTAAACATTTTGAAAATTGTGATGAAGTGTGGCATATTGGTGATTTTGGTAGTATTGAATTGGCAAATCGGTTAAGCAGTTTTTGGTCACACGGAGACTCCCGAAAAATCGGGACAGGCAGTCAGACCAAGTTCAAAGGAGTTTACGGGAATATTGATGGCAACGATATAAGAACTGTTTATCCGGAACAATTGATTTTTATGTGTGAACAGGTGAAAGTAATGATCAGGCATATTGGTGGATCACCACCAAAATACAACCCGGAAACAAGAAAAGAATTAGCCATTCATCAACCGCAACTGTTCATCAGCGGACATTCGCATATTTTAAAAGTGATGTATGATGACAAAATAAATTGCCTGCACATGAACCCCGGTGCTGCTGGCAAACATGGCTGGCATAAGGTTAGGACTCTTATCCGTTTTACTATTGACGGCAAGGAGATGAAAGATTGTGAAGTGATAGAATTATCCGCTCCCGGAGTCCTGCGGACAGGACCCGGTGGGGAGAAGAGATAATGCCGTTCATACAAATTCAAGAGAAATTAGCCACAACCTTTTTAGCTTAGTATAAAATACGAAGAGAATGAAAAAGATATTTTGTATGCTGTGCATTATTCTTTGCTCTGCAATTGCTAGAGCACAGACCGACCCGCAAACAATAAAAGATATTGAAACTGTTTGCAATTATTACCTCGACGGCGGTACGAATGGCGATAGTGTAACATTTTCTAAAGCATTTGCACCTGATGGTCAAATGCGATATATGCGAAATGATACTTTAATGAATGTATTGCTGAAAGACTTTATGGCAAGAACCAGGAACACCGGTAAAAAACAAGACCGCAAAACAAAAATTGAAACGGTACAAGTTTTTGGCAATGCGGCTACTGCTAAACTAACTATTGAGTATCCCACATTTTACTTTCATGATATAATGGGTCTCTTAAAAACAAAAGAAGGCTGGAAGATTGTAAGCAAAATATTTTATAGAGAGGATAAACCTAAAACTTCTCAATAAGCAATAAGTCCCAGCGAATACCGGGACTTTTAATTTTTTACATTCCAGGAAACCAAGCCCTGCCGCTTCCTACCAATCTGAATGGCCAAGGAATAGAAATAAGAATAACCAGCAAAGCTATTCCGAAAAAAATCAATACTTTTTTATGCTTTACGGCATCTGGTATATTTTTCTTTGAATAAGAATAACCAACATGAATAAGAATGATTGCTATCAGCATACCGATCAAATGCTCTATAGCAAAAAATCGTAACACAGAATTTTTCATAACACCGCTCATGCCATTAGCTTGAATGCTTTTTAATCCCCAAGGACCGGTAATCCACTGGTACAAACCAAGGAGCAGCATTATATCTGCACATATCATCAAAAACATTCCTGTTTTTTTATGACCTAGCGTAAAGGCTTTATTTCTATCTGTAAAACTTTTGTAAATGGCCACCAATAAAAGTATCAATATTATCCAGCGAAGAAAACTGTGAAGATGAAGAAGTCCTTTATCCATACCAATTGTTTTTGTGCTGTCAAAGCTACAACAGCACCAAACAACATCAAAACTTATTACTTACCTCCGTTTGCTGTAAGGTCTGCTTTGCAATTTGCATCGAATGAGGGAATATTTCCGGTAATAAGAAAACCAAATATGTCACTGGTTTCCGAGGCATAATACATCAGGCAATTTGTATTGCTGCAATGACTGCCATGCGCAGCATCCTTATGACTGGTTTGCATGGAAGAACCCAAATCAACTAAGCCTAAGAGATGTCCTAACTCATGTTCTGCCACTGTAGCCACCAGTTTAGTACGGTTGGCTTGTCCAATTCCTCCAGAGTTATCATTTATTTTTTTGCCAAACAAAACTACCGATGTGTTTTTATACGCAATACCCAGCACATTTGCATCTGTATAATTTCCATTGGTATATAAAACATAAACGGCCAATTCAGTACCATTGGTAAAAGCGGTACGATTGTTTTTTTCAATACCGACAATATCGTTTACAGTAAGTGCAAGATTTGCCGAAGCAGGAATTTCTTTTGTTACAACAGTAATACCAGATGGTTTATTAATTAAACTGGCTAATGTAGTTTGCAAATGATTCAATGCTGCTGCATCAGGCTGAAAACCCGTCATGTATTGCACTTCAATTTTAAGTGATGTGTATTTGGATGAAGCCAGCAGTTCGTTGGCGGAAGCACCTACTGGCCTGTTATGCAAAGCATCCGGCGCATTTGGATTATTAACATAAGAAGTATCCGACTTGCTACAGGCGGCAAATAATGCAGCAATAAATAAAAATGGGAGGAATGCTTTCATACCTAAAATACGTTTGGCTTTGTAGTTTAGATGTATCCAAATACTGTTCCAATCACACTTATTCTACCCAATCCGCTATAAAAACATTGGTGTCTCTTGTGCCGCCATTGTTGCGGTTACTGCAAAAGACAATTTTCTTTCCGTTGGGTGAAAACATAGGGAATGCATCAAACCCTTTGTCACGGCTAATCTTTTGCAGATTGCTTCCATCTTCATTGATGGTATAAAGGTTGAAAGGAAATCCTCTTTTATATTCATGATTGGAGGCGAAAATGATACGTTTGTTATCCGGCATGAAGGCAGGTGCCCAGTTGGCCTGACCGTAAGAAGTAACCTGGTGGGCATTGCTGCCATCAGCATTGGACACCCATACTTCCATATTGGTAGGAGCCACCAAATTTTCTGCCAGCAGGTCTTTGTATTCTTTTATTTCCAATTCAGTTTTAGGCCGGCTTGCTCTCCATATCAATTTAGTTCCATCGGGGCTAAACCATGCTCCACCATCATACCCCATCATATTAGTTATGCGTTGTTCTTTTCCACTTGCCAAATCCATAATGTACAAATCAATATCACCATCTTTTGTACTGGTGTAAAGCATTTTCTTTCCATCAGGTGAAAGAGTTGCTTCTGCATCGTAGCCTTTTGAATTAGTAAGCTGTTTTACAATTTTACCATCAAGGTCGGTCATAAAGATGTCGAATGTGTTATATAAAGGCCAGATATATTTGTTGCCATACTTTGCCCTATCGGGTGTGGGCGGACAATCGTTGCTGCCAAGATGTGTGGATGCATAAATAATATGTTTACCATCTTTGGTAAAAAATGGACAAGTAGTGCGGCCTTTACCAGTGCTCACCATTTTGTAAGTAAACTTTTCTCCATTTTTAGTTGGCGTTTTTCCTACAAAAATCTGGTCGCAGGGTGTGCCATCTTTTATATTGGTTCTTTGAAAAACAAGATACTTACTGTCGTAACTCCAATAAGCTTCGGCATTATCACCGCCAAATGTGAGTTGCTGAATGTTTTTGAAATGGGTTTCCTCTTCATACCTCAACGTATCTGCCACTGGACTTGTGGTGGCTATTTTAGCACTATTATTACAGGAAGAAATAATAGTCGCAACTACTATGG